>JAFAGL010000091.1 GCA_023422735.1 Pseudomonadota bacterium | reverse complement strand
GTTCAGCATGATCCGCCTCCTCCAACTCATTCCAGCCATTGGCCGACCGCGTCATGACGAGATCGTCGCGGTGAACAAGCGCCGAGCGCGCGTCGTGGCCCAGCACATTGGCGATTTCAGCCGTTTTCAAACCGGCAATCCTAACTGCATCCGCAGAATCGTAGCCAACAAGCCCACGCGCGATTTCAAGCCCGTTCGGCCCTAGGACCGCAACTGTATCGCCGCGCTCAAAAGTACCACTGACAAGCGTCACGCCCGCCGGAAGCAGGGATTTTCCGTCGAGCAAGGCCTTCACAGCGCCGGCATCGACACTCAGGCGGCCAGCGGGTTCAAGCTGCCCGGCAATCCACGTCTTGTAGCCACGAACGGGCTTGTCGGAAGGCTGGAAAAAGGTCGTGCGCTCACCGCTATCGATCGCGGCAAGGGGATGCAGCCGGTCGCCGCGTGTAATGATCATCGCCGTCCCGGCTGCGGTCGCGATCTTGCCCGCATCGAGCTTGGTGCGCATGCCCCCGCGCGACAGTTCGGACGCGGCCGCTCCGGCCATGCCCTCAATCTCGGGCGTGATCCGTTCGACGAACGGAATGAACTCGGCATCTGGATTCAACTGCGGCGGTGCGGTGTAAAGGCCGTCAATATCGGAAAGAAGGATCAGGAGGTCCGACCCCATCATCGTGCCGACGCGGGCAGCAAGCCGATCATTGTCGCCATAGCGGATTTCGGATGTGGCGACGGTATCGTTTTCGTTGATGACAGGCACCGCTCCCATCTTCAAGAGCGTGCCGATCGTGGCGCGCGCGTTGAGATAGCGCCGGCGCTCCTCGGTATCACCAAGAGTGACCAGGATCTGGCCGGATTTCAGGCCAAGCTTCGACAATTCCTCAGACCATGCCCCCGCAAGCGCGATCTGGCCCGCAGCGGCCGCCGCCTGGCTTTCTTCAAGCTTCAGCGGGCCGCGTCCCAAGCCCAGAATGTTGCGTCCAAGCGCAATGGCGCCCGATGACACGACGAGCACTTCCGCACCTGCTGAACGCAAACCGGCAATATCCGCCACGAGAGCCTGCAACCATTGTCTTTTCAGGCCAGTTTGCCGATCAACGAGAAGGGCGGAGCCGATCTTGACGGTGATCCGTCGATAGAATCCAAGCCGGGGCGTCATCAGGCATCGCCCTTCTGCCAGCGCGGATCCTCTGTTTCCGGCTCTTCTTCCTTGCGCGCCGCCTGCACGACCCGCATCAAGGCGCGCAAAACCGCCTCCTTGTTCTCGCCTGTCGCCGAAGACAACACGAGCGGCTCCTTGCCGGCAGCTTTCTCAAGCGCTGCGCGTTTTTCCGCGCGCTCTTCCTCGGTCAATGTGTCTGCCTGGCTCAATGCGAGCACTTCCGGCTTTTCATCGAGGCCGTGGCCATAGGCTTCGAGCTCCGTGCGCACGGCCTGATACACATGGGCGACATCTTCTTCCTGCGCGGAAACGAGATGCAGCAAGACACGGGTGCGCTCGACATGGCCAAGAAAACGATCGCCAATCCCGATCCCTTCATGCGCGCCCTCGATCAGGCCGGGAATATCGGCAAGCACGAATTCGCGCGCGTCGATCCGCGCCACGCCGAGGCCGGGATGAAGCGTCGTGAACGGATAATCGGCAATCTTCGGTTTTGCTGCCGTCACCGCTGCAAGAAAGGTGGATTTGCCGGCATTCGGTTGCCCGACGATCCCTGCATCCGCGATCAGCTTGAGACGCAACCAGATCGACATTTCCTCACCGGTCAGACCTGGATTGGCGCGACGCGGCGCCTGATTGGTCGAGCTCTTGAAATGCGCATTACCGAAGCCGCCATTTCCGCCTTTGGCGAGTCGCACCTTTTGTCCGATCTCGGTCAGGTCCGCGATCAGCGTTTCATTGTCTTCTTCGAATATCTGCGTGCCGACCGGCACTTTCAGGATGGAATCCGCACCCTTGCCGCCGGCAAGATTGCGTCCCATGCCGTGCACGCCGGTTTGCGCCTTGAAATGCTGCTGATAGCGATAATCGATCAGGGTATTGAGGCCCTCGACGGCAACCGCCCAGACATCGCCGCCGCGTCCGCCGTCACCGCCATCCGGCCCGCCGAACTCGATGAATTTTTCGCGCCGAAACGAAACCGATCCGGCGCCGCCGTCGCCCGATCGAATGTGAACTTTTGCCTGGTCGAGAAATTTCATCGCATCGTCTGCCTTTCAAGCGCGCTTCTGTAGCGCAAACCTCCACCGAGCGCGAGAGGCACAGCCAATGCTTATCTGATGAAGGCGGTTGCCCTTCCGATCCCCGTCACTAGGGCAACCGCCCATTCAAAGCTAATGGCGGAAGTGACGCATACCCGTGAAGACCATCGCAAGGCCGTGTTCGTCGGCGGTAGCGATCACTTCATCATCGCGCATGGAACCACCCGGCTGGATCACCGCCGTCGCACCTGCTTCGACTGCAGCCAGCAGGCCATCTGCGAAGGGGAAGAAGGCATCCGACGCAACAACGGCGCCTTTGGCGAGCGAAACATCGAGGCCGGCGGCCTTTGTTGCGTCTTCAGCCTTGGATGCGGCGATGCGCGAGGAATCCACACGACTCATCTGGCCGGCACCGATACCGACCGTCGCGCCATTCTTGACGTAAACGATGGCGTTCGACTTCACGTGCTTGGCGACGCGAAATGCAAAGCGCAGATCGGCCAGCTCCTGTTCGGATGGCGTGCGCTTGGTCACCGTCTTGAGGTCAACATCATCGACAACGCCATTGTCGCGCGACTGCGCAAGGAAGCCGCCAGCAACCGTCTTTACGGCCAGGCCTGGCGCACGCGGGTCGGGCAGGCCGCCCGTTACCAGAAGACGCAGGTTCTTCTTCGCCGCAATGATGGCCTGCGCTTCTTCCGTTGCATCCGGAGCAATGATGACTTCTGTGAACACTTTCACGATTTCTTCCGCCACGGCCGCATCGATCGTGCCGTTCAATGCAACAATGCCGCCGAAAGCTGAAACCGGATCACAGGCCAGCGCCTTCTTGTAGGCTTCAACCAGTGTTTCGCCAGTTGCCACGCCGCAAGGGTTGGCATGCTTGATGATCGCAACGGCTGCGCCCTTTGCAGGATCAAACTCACCGACCAGCTCGAAAGCTGCATCCGTGTCGTTGATGTTGTTGTAGGACAGGGCCTTGCCCTGCAATTGGCGTGCAGTCGCAACACCCGGACGGTTTTCGCCTGTCTTGTAGAACCCGGCAGTCTGGTGCGGATTTTCGCCGTAGCGCAGTTCCTCGGCCAGCGTACCGCCAAGACTGTTATAGGCCTTTGCAACTCCTTCCACGGCACCGGCAAACCAGGACGCTATGGCGGAATCATAGGCTGCGGTGCGCGAAAAGGCTTTTGCGGCCAGACGCTGGCGGAAAGCAAGGCTCACACTGCCCTCACCCGCCGTCATCTCATCGAGCACAGATTGATAATCGGACGGATCGACGACGACGGAAACATAGGCATGGTT
>JAFAGL010000089.1 GCA_023422735.1 Pseudomonadota bacterium | reverse complement strand
GCGCCTCGAACGCGGCTCTCGGAAACAACTCATCCGAAACCTTGATTTCCTGCAGGCACAGAACGTCTGGCTGATAGGTCTGCAAAAAGCGTTCGACGATCGGCATGCGCAAGCGCACGGAGTTGATATTCCAGGTGGCGAGCGTGAAGGGCATGAAGCTGATTGGTTCCGACAATTGAAAATCGGCGCGACCCTGCCAAACGGTCGGTTGCGAAACAAGCCTTGGCAGGCGCGTTGCCCAAAGCGCCAACAAAAAAGGCCGCTTTACGCGGCCTTCAGTGAGCGGATGTTATCCTGTTACCGGTTGCTGCTAGATTTCGTGTTCATCCGGTTCACCCGGTTGTAGTCAATTGCAAACACGCTGGAATCGATCGCCACGCCTTCCTGCGTGTTGAAGATCATCACCGTCGTGTCCTTGCCCTGGGCGTCGGTGATGGTCCACTGCTTCAGCGTATAAGAGGTCGGATCGAACATCATGGTGATCGTCGAATTGCCGAACACGCTGCGATCAGCGAGCTTGATCGTGGTCAGATCCGCTTCCTGCTTTACCTGCTGAACCTTGTTTCCCGAAAGATCGATGCGACTGTCGAGCAATAGCTTCAACGGTGTCTTGGACAGCGGATAAAGATCAGCGGTGCGCATCTTGCGGTTGTCGATGACCACGGAAGTCCCGTCAGCGGTGACTTTATACCCGTTGTTCCCCTCGTAATCGAAACGGATCTTGCCCGGACGTTCGAGGTAAAACTTGCCGCCCGTCTGCTCGCCGCGCGGACCGAACTGGACGAACTCACCCACCATGGTGCGCACCCGGCTGAAATGATCGGCAACCTGCTGCGCCACAGCGGCATCTGTTGCAGCATGAGCGCTCGTGTTCACGCCAAGCGTCGCGGCAACCAATGCAGCTCCGCCGAAAAGTCCGAGCACCGAGCGGCGGGTTGTTGACGAAGAACGCTTCACAGCAGGCATTTTGCAGCTCCTATTTCTTGGAAGGACGCCTTAATGCGTCACTGCGGCTCAATTCAGGCCATTCCACGCGTCAGGTAAGGCGAAATCACCGGAACACAAGGCTGGAACCCGTTCCTCAAAACGGGTCTTCTTCCGTGGGCACGAGAATTTCGCGCTTTCCTGCATGGTTCGCCGGGCCCACCACCCCTTCTTCTTCCATACGCTCGATGATGGATGCCGCCCGATTGTAGCCGATCCCCAAACGCCGCTGGATATAACTCGTTGAAGCCTTGCCATCGCGCAGCACGACCGCCACGGCCTGATCGTAGGGATCCTCCGAATCCTCGAGATTGCTGCTGCCCGATCCGCCACCGTTCTTGCCGGAAGCGCCGGTGTCGGCGTCTTCATCGTCATCTTCTGTGATGGCGTCGAGATATTCCGGCGCGCCCTGCGTTTTGAGATGGGCAACGACTTTTTCGACCTCGTCATCCGAAACAAACGGACCGTGTACACGCTGGATGCGGCCACCGCCGGCCATGTAAAGCATGTCGCCCATGCCGAGCAGCTGTTCGGCGCCCATTTCGCCGAGAATCGTGCGACTGTCGATTTTCGACGTGACCTGGAACGAGATACGGGTCGGGAAATTTGCCTTGATCGTGCCGGTTATGACATCGACCGAAGGACGCTGTGTGGCCATGATCACATGGATGCCCGCAGCGCGCGCCATCTGCGCCAACCGCTGCACCGCGCCTTCGATATCCTTGCCCGCCACCATCATCAGGTCGGCCATTTCGTCGATGATGACCACAATGAACGGCAACGGATCGAGGTTCAGCTCCTCGGTTTCGTAGATCGCTTCGCCGGTTTCACGATCAAAGCCGGTTTGCACGGTGCGCGAGATCGCTTCGCCCTTCGCCTTCGCCTGCGCCACGCGCTGGTTGAAGCCTTCGATATTGCGCACGCCGACCTTGGACATCTTGCGGTAACGGTCTTCCATTTCCCGTACCGTCCATTTCAAGGCCACGACCGCTTTTTTGGGATCGGTAACGACCGGCGTCAAAAGATGCGGAATGCCATCATAAACCGACAATTCCAGCATTTTCGGATCGATCATGATCAAACGGCACTGGTCCGGCCGCATCCGGTAAAGGATCGACAGGATCATGGTATTGATCGCCACCGACTTACCCGACCCGGTCGTGCCGGCCACCAGCAGATGCGGGAACTTGGCGATATCGGCAATCACGGCTTCGCCGTTGATCGTCTTGCCCAGCGCCAGCGCCAGCTTGGCCTTGGATGTCTCAAACTCCTGGCTGGCCAGCAATTCGCGCAGATAAACGGTTTCGCGGCGTGCATTTGGCAATTCGATGCCGATCGCATTGCGTCCGGGAACAACCGCGACACGCGCGGCGATTGCGCTCATGGAACGGGCGATATCGTCGGCCAAGCCGATCACGCGGCTGGATTTGATGCCGGGCGCCGGTTCAAGTTCATACAGAGTGACGACCGGCCCCGGGCGCACATGAATGATCTCACCCTTGACGCCGAAATCCTCCAGAACGCCTTCCAGCAAACGCGCATTCTGTTCCAGCGCATCGCGCGACAGGCTTGCATCACGACCGAGATTCTTCGGTTCCGCCAGGAATTGCAGCGCAGGCATTGTGAATGTGTCCTCGCCGATGAACTCACGCGCGTTCTGGGCGGCGGGACCGCGCATCGGCGCATGAACTGTGGCAGCAGCAGGCCGCGGGGCCGGCGCATCGATGCGTGCGCGGCTGGGCATTGGCGTTTCCACGACGCGCGAAGAGGCTGCCGCATCCGTGCGCTGGATTCCCCGCGCCTGAGCCTCACGATGCGCCATCGCCGGAGCATCGAACAGCTGATCGGGGGTTTCCACACCGCGCTTCAATGGCTGCGAGGCCAACGCAGCGGCGTCGAACCGAACATCGTCATAATCGTCATCCGGCTGATAGGCCGCGTCCTCGAAAGCGGGTGCTTGACGATCCGAATAGGCCATCGGCTCGGAGGCAGAAGCGACCGAGTGCTGTTCCGGATAGGGTGCGGAAGCCGGTATTGGCGAGCCACCATGCGATGGCTCCATCACGGACTCCGCCGCTGGCTCCATCATCGGTTCCATCATCGGTTCCTGGCGCCCATCGCCCCGCCGCATGCCCGGCATGGAGCGGAAGCTTTGAACATAACCGCCCGGCCGTTCCTGCACCGGCGTCCAGTTCGACCAATCCGGTTCCACTCGCTGGCGGATGGGAGGCGCCGGCTCGGCCACCACGATCGGGCGACGCGCCGGCGCATCGATGACGGGCGCAGCCTGCGGCTGGGGGGGCAGCGGATTGGATATGCCGACCACCCGGTCCAGATCGAAATCCTGGTCGTCATGCGCGTAAGGGTGGCGATAAGCGTCCTGACGGGGATCGTGAGGGTAACCGCTGGCTTGCGACGCCTGGCCAAAGCCCGGCTCGACGCGATGACCCATCGCCGAATCCTGTCGGCGCATGTCGAGATCATGGTCGATTCGCACCATGGCCTGCCGCAAACCGTAGGAACGCGGCTCGTGGCGGCTGGAGCCGCCCTTGACGCGTCGGACCAGCGCCTTGGCCGACAAGGCCCAATGGGTGACAAGACCGGCCATGCCGATCAGAACCGAACCGCGTTCATCCTGGAGATGTTCCCCGGCGGGCATGGCGGCCAGCATTTCTTCATCCTCGAAGCCATCGTCCGATGGCAAGCGACGATCCACCAAGCCAGCGCCGAACACCAGAAGTCCCAGCGCCGGCAGAATGAGGATCGCCGCCAGCACCAGCCCCGCGAAACCTTGCGGATAAGCGCCAAGAACAAGCGATGGCAGCTTCAGAACCACATCTCCGAACACGCCTCCCAGGCCAGTCGGCAATGGCCAGGTGGAATTGGGGGTGAAGCAACCGGCTACGCCGGCAGCCAGCAGACTGCCCAAAAACCAGACAAGCGCACGAGTGGGCTTGCGATCAATAAAGCGTCCTGTCGCCAGAAGCACGCCCCAGATCGCCAACGGCACCAGGGCCGCCAAAGCTGCCAGCCCGAAAAACTGGGTGGCCAGATCAGCGAACACCGCACCGGGATAGCCGATTGCATTGGTGACGGAATTGTCCGTCGCGTGGCTGAAGCTTGGGTCCGCGACATTCCAGGTGGCGAGCGCACCCACGCCGAGAACCGCTATTCCCAGCAATGCAAAGCCCAGAAGCCTCGCAACCTGACGGCGCGCGAAACCGCGCAGACCATAGCCCGCATCAGCCATATTCAAGGGTGCCGAAAGCCCAGTGCGCATTTGCAAGTCCTCGATCGTCCGAAACGAAGCCGGCATCACGCCGGCAAGATTCGGAAGGACCGTAGCCAGTCGACGGTTAAAGCTGCATTAACCATGCATTTTTCCGACGTGACCTTGCGGCGCTGCACCTGCAAGCGGTTTTGCCTAATAGGGCGGCCAGAAGATTTGGGAGAGAAAACTTATAAAGCCTGGCGCGTTCAGCGTGGAGCCTTTTGCAATTGCAGATAGCTCGCATCAAACTGCGCAATTGCACGCAAGCCGTCCCAATCATGAATGACCACAGCCTGGCCATTCCAGCTGACAAGGCCCGTGGAACGCAATTCCTGCAATGTTCGATTGACGTGGACCACGGACAAACCGAGCATATCCGCCAGATCGATCTGGGTGATGGGCAAGCGGTAGCTGAATTCCTGCGTCAGATTGACGACGCCAAGACGCATGTAGATTTCGCAAAGGAAATGCGCCAGATGGCTGAGGGGCGACATGCGCCCGAGCGCTACGATCCATGCGCGGTGCAAAGCGGCGTCAATCGTGGTCGACAACCACAATAACCGCCCCAGATGCGGCATCTTTTCGGTGATCCGCTTCAAATCCACATGGCTGGTCAGCGCAATGCGGCAATCGGTCAGCGCAACGACGTCATGATCCAGCTGGTCCAGCAAGAGAGAATGCAGATCAACATAATCGCCCGGAACGTGGAGCGCGCTGATCATGCGCTTGCCGTTGGCAAGATAATGGGCGCGCGCCGAAAACCCTTGCAGCATCAAAATGCTCGTTTTCGGTCGATCGCCTTGGCGAATCATCGCGGATCCGGCAGCTACATCCTGCGTCTTGACGATCAGGCCATCCAACGCAGCGATCTCGTCGGAACTGATATCGTCGCGCTGCGAAAGAAATAGAACCAAAGGGCTAGGCACAGGCCGCTCGCTTACATGGAAACACTGATTGCGTGATTACAAAAGTCCCGCATAACTGCCAAGCCCTTCAAAGCATTGCTTTTTGTTAAGTCAGGCTGCGTTAACTGTCGCAAAAAAGCCCACCGGAATCCAGCGGGCTTTCTTTTGCTGAGGTCAGGAAGCATTTGCGAATGCCCCTAACGCCTGGCTCAGGAGTGGTAAGCCACTTCACCATGAGAGGTGATGTCGAGGCCCTGAGCTTCGGCGTCCGGCGTCGGACGCAGCCCGATCACCACGTCCACAACCTTGAACAGGATGGCCGAAACCACGCCACACCACACCACGGTGATGACCACGGCAAGCACCTGGTTCCAGACCTGTGCACCCATCGTCACGCCTTCTTCGTAACCGACGCCGCCGAACGACGAGGACGCCAGAACGCCAGTACCGATGGCGCCGATGATGCCTGCCACGCCATGAATGCCGAAAACGTCAAGCGAGTCGTCATAACCAAGCTTGAGCTTGACCACGGCCACGAAGTAATAAGCAACCGCACTGGCGATCGCGCCGAGAACGATGGCACCGACCGGACCAACAAAGCCGGCCGCAGGGGTCACGGCAACCAGACCTGCGACGATGCCCGAAGCGCCGCCCAGCATGGACGCCTTGCCGCGCAGCATCTTTTCAATGACGGACCAGGCAATCACAGCACCGGCAGTTGCCGTGAATGTGTTGACCATGGCGAGTGCGGCCGAACCATTGGCTGCAGCAGCCGAGCCGGCGTTGAAGCCGAACCAGCCAACCCACAGGATGGCAGCACCGATCAGCGTCAGCGGCAGCGAATGCGGCGCCATATTGTCGGCGCCATAGCCCTTGCGCTTACCGATCATGATCGCTCCAACCAGAGCCGCGATACCGGCATTGATGTGAACAACCGTGCCACCGGCGAAATCGAACACGCCCCAGCCGAAGAACAGGCCGTTCCCATCCCAAGCCATGTGAGCGATCGGGAAATAAACGATGCTGACCCACAAGATCACGAACAGGACGACAGCGCCGAACTTCACGCGCTCGGCAAAACCGCCCACGATCAGGGCTGGCGTGATGCAGGCAAAAGTCATCTGGAAGGCGATGAAAACATATTCGGGGATCGAACCCGATACCGAATCGGGCGTCACGCCCGACAGGAACAGCTTGCCGAAACCACCGAAATAAGCGCTTTCCGAACCGCCGAACGCGAAGGAATAGCCCCAAACCACCCAAACCACGATCACAGCCGCAGTGATCATCGTGCATTGCATCAGAACCGACAGCACATTCTTGGCGCGAACCAGACCGCCATAAAACAGCGCGAGGCCGGGCAAGATCATGAACAAGACCAGGATAGTGGAAACCAGCATCCAGGCGGTGTCACCGCTGTCGATCGTCGCAACCGCCTCCGCAGCTGGTTCGGTTGTTTCCTGTGCGAACGCGGCAACGCTGCCGGCCAGGGTCGCTACAGTGCTCAATAGGCCGGTCCGCGCCCAGGGGGCCAGACGATCAGCCGATAAACGAGAAAAAGTCATGAAAATCTCCTTGAATCCCTGGCTGTCGCTCAAAGCGCGTCGGTATCGGTTTCGCCGGTGCGAATGCGAACCGCTTGGTCGAGCGCGTAAACGAAGATTTTCCCATCGCCGATCTGGCCGGTCTTGGCAGAACCGGTGATCGCCTCGACAGCTTGGTCTACGAGGTCCGTCGCGACGGCGACCTCTATCTTGATCTTGGGCAGGAAGCTCACGGCATATTCAGCGCCGCGATAGATTTCCGTGTGGCCTTTCTGTCTTCCGTAACCTTTGACCTCGGTTACGGTCAGCCCCTGAATCCCAACTGCAGTCAGCGCTTCGCGGACCTCGTCGAGCTTGAATGGCTTGATGATCGCCATGACGATTTTCATTCGCAGTCTCACCCCTTTTACACAGCGGGCTGAACCCGCAGCCCCAGATTTGCCGAATCGTTACCGGCAAGTGAGAAAGGAGATTCAAACTTCGTGCCAACCTGGCGAAGCTGGGAATTTTAGTGAGTTTGAAGGCAATGCGAACGGGAGCGCACGTTTTCAGGCGCAATCCGCTTATCCAATTGCATAAATATTAGGCGTTAAGTGAGAGATTACGTATTTTGCCTCGTTTTTACGCGAACCAGACCTTCCTGTGCCACTGAAGCGATCAAAAGGCCGTCCCGCGAAAACATCTGCCCGCGACAAAAACCCCGCGCGCCCGTCGCCGACGGTGTATCCTGAGTGTACAGCAGCCATTCTCCCATATCCGGCACCGGGCGATGGAACCAGATTGCATGATCGAGGCTCGCCATCTGGATATTCGGTTCGAATCCTGATCGGCCATGCGGAAAATTGGCTGTATCGAGCAAGGTCATATCTGACATGTAGCTGAGCATGGCGCTGCGAATGGCGCGGCCTGTGTCGATCGCACCATTGATCCGCATCCAGACATCGTGGCGCGGAGGTTGCGGATCATGTGTGGTGTAATGCGCAAGATTGACCGGGCGAATCTCCAGCGGGCGCTCACGTCCCCAGAAGCGGCGAACCGCTTCGGGCAGATGCTCGCCATGCTGTTCGATGATCTGGGTTTGCGTCAACAAGCTTTCAGGCTCGGGCACGTCCAACGGTCGCGGTGCCTGATGATCGGCACCCGGCTCGTCCTTTTGAAAAGATGCCGACAAGGAAAAGATGGCATGGCCATGCTGGATCGCCACGACGCGGCGTGTGGTGAAACTGCCGCCATCACGAATGCGGTCGACTTCATAGATGATCGGAACCTTGGGATCGCCCGGACGCATGAAATAGCAATGCAGCGAATGCGCATGGCGTTCTTCATCCACCGTTCGCTGGGCCGCTACCAGCGACTGGGCAATAACCTGGCCTCCGAAAACACGCTGCCAGCTGGCCTGGGGGCTGCGACCACGAAACAGGTTGAGTTCCAGCGTTTCAAGATCGAGAATGTCCAACAAGTCCTGCATGTCTGCCGACATGGTTGATGCCTCTCGCTTCCGGAACACGTCCGGTTTAGGAACAGGCTCACCTTCTGCAAGTCAAGGCAGCAACCTCAAGGAGAAGCGCGGCATGGCGTCATCCCCTAAATCTTCCCGTTCCCAATCCTCCCGATCGCAATCGGCGTCACTTGATTGTGACGTGCTGATTGCGGGCGGCGGTTATGTCGGCTTGGCCACCGCGGTTTCAATCAAACAATCGCGCCCGACGCTTGCTGTCACCGTGGTCGACCCAACGCCCGCTGGTGTTTGGAAAAAGGATGGCCGCGCTTCCGCTATCGCAGCCGCCGCGCGTCGCATGCTGGATGCACTGGATTGCTGGGATGAACTGGCCGACAAAGCGCAACCGATCAACGAGATGATCGTCACGGATTCGCGCACCGCCGATCCTGTGCGTCCCGTGTTCCTGACCTTTGACGGCGCGGTGGGCGATGGTGAGCCTTTTGCGCATATGATCGCCAATGTTGATCTGAACGGCGTACTGCGACGGCGAGCCGATGAGCTCGGCGTGGTTTTGATCGAAGGAGCCGGCGTCGCGAGTTTCACCGCCACGCCCTCCAAAATGCAGATCACGCTGAGCGACAAACGGGCGCTGGAAGCACGTCTTCTCGTGGCAGCCGATGGGGTGCGCTCGAAATTGCGCGATCTTGCCGGCATCAAGGTCGTGCAATGGGATTACGGCCAGTCGGGAATCGTGTGCACGGTGGCCCATGAGCGTCCGCATAATGGCCGCGCAGAAGAGCATTTCCTGCCCGCCGGACCTTTCGCCACCTTGCCTTTGACGGGCAACCGCTCGTCGATCGTCTGGACCGAACGCACGCAGGACGCCGAACGGCTGGTTCGCGAAGACGATCTGATCTTTGAAATGGAACTCGAACGGCGCTTCGGCTTGCAACTCGGCGAGATCCGGGTGGAAGGCGCCAAACGCGCCTGGCCACTTGGGTTGACGCTGGCGCGCGATTTCGTGAAGGACCGGTTCGCGCTGGCCGGTGATGCTGCGCACGGCATTCACCCGATTGCCGGTCAGGGCCTCAATCTCGGCTTCAAGGATGCGGCGGCTTTGGCGCAGGTGATCGTGGAAGCCGATCGGCTGGGACGCGATATCGGCATGCTCGACGTTCTTGAAACCTATCAACGCTGGCGGCGCTTCGACACGGTGCAGATGGGCGCCACCACGGATGTGCTCAACCGCCTGTTTTCTAACGATATTGGCGCCGTTCGCGCTTTGCGTGACCTTGGCCTTGGACTTGTCGACCGGATGCCGCGCTTGAAGGACTTCTTTATTGGTCAGGCCGCCGGCCTTTCCGGCCCTGCCCCGAAGCTGCTCCAGGGATTGCCGATCTGACGATCCTATCATTGGCTCTGGCACGCTCGTGCTGCAAACCTAGATAAAGACTGCCGACGCCATCAGGCCGGCAGACATGAATCACAGTCGTACACGAGGATAACCACCATGAAGCGCACAGCTAACGCCGTTTGGAAGGGTTCGCTCACCGAAGGCACAGGAACACTCGATACGCAAAGCGGCGCTTTTGCCGGCACGCCTTATTCCTTCAAAGGCCGGTTTCAGGATGAAAGCGGCAAATCCGGCACCAATCCGGAAGAACTGATCGCCGCAGCTCATGCCGGTTGTTTCGCCATGCAGCTTTCGCATTTCCTGGCCGAAAACGGCACGCCTGCCGACAAGCTCGATGCCACGGCCACCGTGCATTATGGCCCGGCCGAAGGCGGCGGTTTCGCAATCACCGAAAGCGCCATTGCCTTGACCGGCACGGTACCGGGCATTGATGAAGCCAAGTTCCAGGAACTGGCAACGAAAGCCAAGGAAGGCTGCCCCGTTTCAAAGGCATTGGGCGCAATCAAGGTCAGTCTCGACGCCAAGCTGGCTTGATCGAAGCGGACAAAATGAGAAGAAAGCCGGTCCGGAATGGGTCGGCTTTTTCTTTTCGGCCGTGCAAAGCCAGCATCCTCCTCTTGCGCACAGCCGGCAGGCCGGCAATGAATGGCGCATGACGACGCTTCATCCCCACCGCTCCGTTCTTTATGTGCCGGCCACGAATGAGAAGGCACTTGGCAAACTGGCAGAGTTGCCTGTCGATGCCGCAATTCTCGATCTGGAAGATGCCGTTTCACCCGATCAAAAAGCAGCCGCACGCGACAATCTGGTGCGCTTGTTCAAGAACCCGCCCGACAAGCGCCTGATTATTCGCGTCAATGCGATGGACACGGAATGGGGCGCGAAGGATCTGGAAGTTGCCAAAAACTGTCGACCCAACGCAATTCTTCTGCCCAAGGTCGATTCGCCGCGCGATATTCTGGAATGCGACGATGCGCTGGACGAGGTGGATGCCCCCAAGCGCATCAAGCTTTGGGCGATGATCGAAACGCCGAAAGCTATTCTCAATCTCGGCGCAATTGCAGCGCTTGGACGTGATCGCGCTGCGCGTTTAACAGGGCTGGTAGCCGGCACCAATGATCTGGCCAAGGATACCGGCATTCGCATAACGCCGGACAGGCGTTATCTCATGCCGTTCCTGCAGCAAATGGTGATGGCCGCCAAAGCTGGCGGATTGCTCGCGCTGGATGGCGTAAGCAATGATTTTCGTGATCTGGAAGCCTTTGAAGCTGAATGCCAGGAAGCGCGTTCCATGGGCTTTGACGGCAAGACCTTGATTCATCCGGCTCAGATCGAACCCGCGACAAAGGCATTTGCACCGAGTTCAGAAGAAATCGCCGAAGCGCAGGCGATTGTGGACGCGTTCGAGGCGGCCCCCGAAAAAGGTGTCATCCAGATCAATGGACGCATGGTCGAGCGGCTTCATCTGGCACAGGCCGAAAAGCTGCTGGCCGCCTCTCGGAATTGGGAAAAGGACCCGAAATGAAACTTTACCGCCTTCTCACCGCCCCCGACGATGCCAGCTTCTGCCATAAGGTGACGGCAGCGCTGAACAAGGGCTGGGAGTTGCATGGCTCTCCGACCTATGCCTTTGATTCGGCAAGCGGCACGATGCGGTGCGGACAGGCTGTGGTGAAGGACGTTCCGGGCAAGGACTACCACCCCGACATGAAGCTTGGCGAACAGTAAGCCTATTCCGCCGCTTCCTCGATGCGCTCCATGTCGTCATCCGACAAGCCGAAATGATGACCGATTTCGTGGATGAGGACATGGGCCACGATGTCGCCCAGCGTTTCCTCGTTTTCTGACCAGTAATCCAGGATCGCCCGGCGATACAGCGTGATCTTGTTGGGTTCCTCGCCGGTTTGCGGCGTCCATCGCTCGGCAATACCGCGACCTTCAAACAGGCCAAGCAGATCGAACGGAGTTTCCAGCGCCAGATCATCCATGATTTCCTCGGTCGGAAATTCCGATACCTGGATGATGATCTCACCGGTCAGCTTGCGAAAATCTTCCGGCAAATGGGCATAGGTTTCCAGCGCCAGCAGTTCAAACTCCTCCATCGAAGGGGAAAGCTGGTTATGCCATTGCCGGGTTTGATAAAGACGGGCCATTCGGTCTCCTTTGGCCGGCTCATATAAACCTTCCGGTGCCACCTTTCGAGAGGCTTTGCAAAGCTTGCCGCCGCAAGGTCAGGAATAAATTCTTCATCTCGCCTTGACTCTTCGCAGCCAGTTCGGAATCTATAAGAACATAACAGGAACGAAACTGACCGGAGTGGACCGCCATGGCGATGCGAGCCTTGGCGCAGGAAACGCTTTGCACCTTGCGCCACGAGATTGCCAGGATTGAGGGTGTTCTGCCGGAACAACTGACAGAATCCGATTGCGCGCCTGAAGCCGGCCCGGACACGGGCGTTCTGATCCGCCAAAGCGGTCGCGGTGTGGCAACAAAGGCTTGCCTGCCGACACGGATCGCTCCTTTGGATGAAGTTCTGGAAGGCGGGTTGCCCTTGGCAGCGCTGACCGAAATTCACGCTCCAACAGCCCGCACGAGTGCTGTGATGGCCGCATGGACGCTTTTCCTGGGACATATCTTATTGCAACGGTCGCCTTACCCTGATTTGCCGCTTCTGTGGCTGGGAACGCGCGAGAGTTTCAATGAAGCAGGGCGGATTTACCCACCAGCCCTGCAAACATTCGGTGTTTCGCCTCAACGGTTCCTGTTTGCCGAAGCCCAAAAGCTTAGAGATGTGTTGTGGATCGGCGAGGAAGCAGCCAGCCTGCCGGATCTAGCAGCGGTGGTTGTGGAAGTGCGCGGCAATCCCCGCCTGCTCGATCTGACGGCCACGCGGCGGCTGCACCGCCGGGCACAGGCGGCAGGGCGACCGGTATTTCTTTTGCGGCAAGCAGCTGAACCCGGTCCGACAGCAGCCCCTGTTCGATTGGAAATCACCACGGCACCGGCGAGCCCGCGTCAAACGTTGGAAGGGCCTTTGTTCGGCTCGCTCGGCCCGCCGGGATTGACGGTCACCATTACGAAAAGCCGCACGGCCCGCTTGGGCAGTTTTACGCTGGAATGGAACCCTGATGACTGCTGTTACCGGATGCGCCAGCCCGCTCGATTCCGATCTACAAACCAAACCCGGCCAGCGGTTTCTAGCACTGTGGTTTCCTTATCTTCCAGCCGAGCGCATCTGGCGCAAACGGCTGGGCAAGAAATGGGCCCTGCAAACACAAAACGCCGCGCCGCTGGTGGTGAGTAGCCGGCAGGACAATGCGCAACGCATCGCAGCCCTTGATTTCAATGCTGAACAAGCACGCTTGCGCATTGGACAAGGCATAGCCGAAGCCCGCGCCATGTATCCCGATCTTGATATCGTGGAAGCCGACGAAGCCGCCGACCGCCGTTTTCTCGAAGCTTTGGCCGACTGGTGCGATCGTTATACGCCTTTGGTGGCGATCAACTGGCCGGACGGACTTTATCTCGATATCACCGGTTGCGCGCATTTGTTCGACGGCGAAAAATCCATGATGGCGGATATCTGCAAACGGTTGGGTGAGCAGGGCCTCGATATTCGTGCAGGCCTCGCCTCCACGCCGGGCGCAGCCTATGCGCTGGCTCGTTTTCAATCGGGAACGGTTATTCAGAAAGGCGGGGAAGCCGAGGCTTTGGCGCCCTTCCCGCCTTCTGCGCTGCGTATTTCACGTGAAACACAAAATGGGCTGGAAAGCGTCGGCTTGCGAGCGATCGGAACTGTCGCATCCAAACCACGCGCGCCCTTGGCTCGACGTTTCGGATCCCAACTTTTGTTGCGGCTCGACCAAGCATTCGGCCAAGTGGAAGAAGCGATCACACCCCGCCGCCCGGTTCCCGACCTTTCGGTGGAACGCCGATTTTTCGAACCGATCGGCCGGCTGGAAGATATTGAAGAGCTTGTGTCGACATTGGCGAAAAGCCTGCAGCCGGCACTCAGCGAGCGTGGCCAAGGTGCAACGGAATTTGAACTGGCGCTGTTTCGGGTCGACAGCACGGTTTTTCGCTTGCGTGTCCGTGCCGCACAGCCGCTGCGCGATCCCAGGCTCATCAAGCTTTTGTTTCATGAAAAACTGAATGCCGTCAGCGATCGACTGGATACCGGTTATGGCATCGATCTTCTTCGCTTGTCGGTTTTGAGCGCGCAGGCTTTCGCTGAAACACAAGCTTCGATGATGGAAATCAACCGCAACGAAACGCAAAGGCTCGCAATCCTTTCTGACCGGGTCGCCGCGCGGCTGGGACATCCGGTGATCCTGCAGCCGGTTCTGATGCCAAGCCATATTCCCGAACGAGCTGTTTCTTATGTAGGGGGCGTGGGAAACTCCAAACCGGACACGGATTCTGCATGTCTTTCCGGCCCTGCCCGGCCGTTGCGACTTCTCAAAACGCCGGAGCTGGTCGACGTGATGGCGGAAGTGCCAGACGGCCCGCCGGCCTTTTTTCGTTGGCGGCGCATGCAGCACCGCATCATTCATTCTGAAGGACCGGAGCGCCTCACTCCCGAATGGTGGCACGACGAAACGGGCGAAACGCGCGATTATTTCCGTGTTGAGGATGGTGACGGTCATCGTTACTGGCTGTTTCGACAGGGGCTTTATGAAGGCGAGCCGCGCCTTGGACCCCTGATGAAGAAGGCGCTCGAAGAAGAGGCTAAACAAAAAGGCGAGTTTCTCCAGGAAGAACCAGCAGCATTGTTGGATTGCGGTCTGCCTCCTGATCCGCAGCTGCCACGCTGGTATATGCACGGGATTTTCGCATGAGCCCTCCCCCTGCTCCGCAACCTTCTTATGCCGAGTTCGCCGTCCAATCGAACTTTTCGTTTTTGCGCGGTGCTGCCAGCCCCGAGCAATTGATGGAAGGCGCCAAGGAGCATGGTTATCACGCCATCGGCATGGCCGATCGCAATACGGTGGCCGGCGTGGTGCGCGCCTGGAACATGGCCAGAACCAAGGACTTGCCCTTTCATCCTGGGAGTCGGTTGGTGTTTTGCGATCAAACGCCTGATGTTTTGGCGTATCCTCGCAATCGCAAGGGATGGGGGAATCTTTGCCGGCTATTGAGCCAGGCAAATCTGCGCGAAACCAGCGAAAAAGGTGCGCCCCTGGTTTATCGCAGCGATCTCATGGAATTGGGCAGAGAGATGTCGCTTGCTGTTGTGGCAGACCCCACAGGCGACCTGAACGCGATTTCCGGCTTTCTTGCTGATCTTGGTGCGAAATTCGAAAGTTGCATTTGGCTGGCAATGGCCCCCGATTACAAAGGTGACCACGCGTTTCGATTGGAACAGATGACCGCCTTGGCCAAGCAAGCAAGTGTACCGCTGATGGCCATCAATGATGTTTTGTATCATCGCCCGGAATTTCGCGAATTGCAGGATGTCTTGACAGGAATCCGCCTGAACCGCCCGGTCGACGCGATCGGATTGGAACGGCAGGCCAATGCCGAGCGCTATCTGAAATCGCCGTCCCAGATGGCCCGGCTTTTTATCGGCCATCCTCAGCTTCTGGCTGAAACGCAACGCTTTGCCGCCACTTTGAATTTCTCGTTAGGCGAACTCAAACATAATTATCCCGATGAGCCGACCCGCGATGGCGCAACACCTCAGCAAGAACTGGAACGACTGACCTGGGAAGGGGCTGCCCGGCGTTTTGCTGCCCCCGATGATGAGTTGCTCGCGACTTTGCGCAAAGAACTCGCTTTGGTGGATGAGCTTGGCTATGCCGGCTATTTCCTGACGGTTTACGATATTGTCCGCTTTGCCCGTGACAAGAAGATCCTGTGTCAGGGACGCGGTTCCGCCGCCAACTCCCTGATCTGCTATTGCTTGGGCATTACCGATGTCGGTCCGCATCGAATGAATACGCTGTTCGAGCGTTTCATTTCCAAGGAGCGCAATGAGCCACCGGATATCGATGTTGATTTCGAACACGAAAAACGCGCTCAGGTGATCGCTTACATTTACCAGAAATATAGCGAGAAGAACACTGCGCTGGCGGCTGCCGTCATTTCTTATCGGTCGCGTTCGGCCATGCGTGAGGTGGGCAAGGCGCTGGGATTTTCCGAAGATACGATTGCAGCTTTATCGGCCTCGACCTGGCGTTGGGGCGACAAGAATCTGGGTGCCCGCGAAGCGGCGTCCGCCGGCTTGGCCATGCAGGATCCTTTGACCCGGCGGTTTTTCGATTACGCCAATGCGATCCAGGGATTTCCCCGCCATCTGAGCCAGCATGTGGGCGGCTTCGTCATCACACGTGACCGGTTGGACGAGATCGTGCCGATCATGAAAACAGCCATGCCCGAGCGCAAGATGATCGAATGGGACAAGGACGATCTCGATTCGGTCGGCCTGTTCAAGGTGGATATTCTGGCGCTTGGCATGCTGTCTGCCCTGCGTCGCAGTTTCGATCTGTTGCAGCAGCATTACCCGGAAGAAAAGGCCACCACATTATCGATCATCCCCGAAGGCGAAGCCCCGGTTTATGCGATGATCCAGCGTGCCGATACGCTTGGTGTCTTCCAGATCGAAAGCCGCGCGCAAATGTCGATGCTGCCACGATTGAAGCCGCGGGAATTCTACGATCTCGTGATCGAAGTGGCGATCGTTCGCCCCGGCCCCATTCAGGGTGATATGGTGCATCCTTATCTGCGCCGGCGCGAAGGCAAGGAAAAACCGGAATATATCAAACCGGAACTCAAGGCGATCCTGGAGCGCACTTTGGGCGTACCCCTGTTTCAGGAACAAGCGATGCGGATCGCAATCGATTGCGGAGGATTTGCCCCCGACAAGGCCGACAAGATGCGCCGCGCCATGGCAACTTTTCGCCGCGTCGGCATCATTTCACAGCTCGAAAACGAGTTGATCGACGGCATGGTGGGGAACGGTTATCCGCGCGAGTTTGCCGAGCGCTGCTTTCGCCAGATCGAAGGTTTTGGCGAATATGGTTTTCCCGAAAGCCATGCGGCGTCTTTTGCGCTGCTGGTTTATGCATCCTGCTGGTTCAAGACCTATTATCCCGATCTGTTTTGCGCCGCCCTGCTCAACGCCCAGCCGATGGGTTTTTATGCGCCGGCGCAACTCGTGAGGGATGCACGCGAGCATGGCGTGGAAGTTCGGCCAGTCGACATCAACCATTCGCAATGGGATTGCACCCTGGAAGAAGCTCGTTTTGATCCCGATGCCATTCTTTCGCGCCACGCATCCATGCGC
>JAFAGL010000067.1 GCA_023422735.1 Pseudomonadota bacterium | reverse complement strand
CATGATGGCTGTTTGTCGGCTCCTATATCCCGAGATGAAGCGACTGCTCAGTCGATTGGACTGTTAATGGGTGGTGCCGAGCCTGGCCATGCTGGTCATGTCGAGGCGGTAGCCTAATGCGCCTGGAGCTCATCAAACGCCCGCAGCATTCCAAGCTGTTCAGTATCGTTTCGCCGCTGATTGCTCTCGCTTTGACGCTGATTTGCGGCGCTGCGATTTTTGCCGCGCTGGGGAAATCCCCAGTTGACGGCTTATATTACTACTTCGTGGAGCCGCTCCTTGAAGTCTGGTCGCTCCACGAACTTGCCATTAAGGCAGCGCCGCTCATTTTGATCGCGGTTGGGCTTTCGGTTTGTTTCCTATCGAATAACTGGAATATCGGCGCCGAAGGCCAATTCGTCATGGGTGCGATTGCCGGCTCTATTCTGCCAGTGATGTTCCCTGATTTTCAGAGCGGATTGGTTCTCCCTTTGATGCTCATCATGGGCATATTGGGTGGAGCAGCTTACGCCTGTATTCCCGCGTTTTTGAAAACGCGATTTGGGACAAACGAAATTCTCACGAGCCTTATGCTGGTATATGTGGCGCAGCTTTTCCTGGATTGGCTGGTGCGCGGAGTGTGGCGAGACCCTGCCGGCAATAATTTTCCGTTGACCCGCCGTTTTCATTCATATGCCACTCTCCCCGAGCTTGTTCCGTCTTCGGGAAGTGCGCATTGGGGTATCGTGCTTGCTCTTATCGCAGCAGTTGCGGTTTGGTTTCTGATTAGCCGTACCCTGAAAGGTTATGAGGTTCGAGTTCTTGGTGCCAGTCCTCGGGCAGGGCGCTTTGCTGGCTTTTCTGAAAAGCGCATGGTGTTTTTCGTGTTCTTGATATCAGGGGGATTGGCCGGACTGGCAGGCATATCGGAAGCTTCAGGAGCAATTGGCTATCTGCAACCGGTCATATCTCCAGGCTACGGTTTCACCGCGATAATCGTCGCTTTTCTAGGGCGGTTGAACCCGTTGGGCATCATTGCGGCAGGATTTGTTCTTGCACTTACATATCTTGGTGGCGAAGCAGCCCAGATTTCCATGGGTTTTTCGGATAAGGTTGCACGCGTTTTCCAGGGCCTACTGCTCTTCTTCGTTCTAGGTTGCGATACATTGATCCATTATCGCCTCCGTTTGATCGCGTCGGTAAAATCCGGCGAGGTGCGCTGATGGGCATCATTGAAAGTATCATTCTTACGATCGCGACAGCAGCGACGCCTCTCTTGCTAGCAGCGCTTGGCGAACTCGTTGTAGAGCGGTCAGGTGTCCTCAATCTCGGTGTTGAGGGGATGATGGTGATGGGCGCTGTCTGCGGCTTCGGTGCAGCTGCGATGACCGGCTCCCCTTGGCTTGGGATGCTCGCGGCAATCGCTGCCGGCGTCCTGTTTTCGCTGTTGTTCGGCGTTCTGACATTGTCGGTTGCCACCAACCAGGTGGCTACCGGCCTTTCTCTCACCTTGTTGGGGCTGGGCCTTTCGAGCATGATCGGTGAAAACTTCGTGGGATCGGCCGGCGTTCGCCTCCCATCGCTGGCGACGACGCTTGGCGATCTTCCCCTATTTGGACCGGCAATCGGCCGATTGTTTGACTGGCTGATAAGCTTGCCGCTACTTGGTCGGGTCGTGTTCGGACAGGATCCCATTTTTTATATTTCGATCCTGTTGGTAGTCTGCGTTACCTGGTTTTTGTTTTCAACACGTGCTGGTCTTGTGTTGCGGTCAGTTGGCGACAATCATCGCTCGGCGCATGCGTTAGGCACGAACGTCATCGGCATCCGTTATCTGGCGGTCATGTTCGGTGGCGGGTGTGCTGGCTTGGCAGGTGGTCACCTTTCACTCGTTTACACACCGCAATGGGTTGAAAACATGACAGCCGGGCGAGGCTGGATTGCTTTGGCACTGGTCGTTTTCTCATCCTGGCGGCCATTGCGATTGCTCGCGGGGGCCTATCTTTTTGGCGCTGTTTCCATAGGCCAGCTTCATGCCCAGGCACTGGGTCTTGGGATTCCACCTCAGTTTTTGTCTGCGCTGCCATATCTCGCGACGGTTGTCGTGCTTGTTGTGATCTCGCGCAATCGCCGACTTACCCTGATGAATACACCTGCATCTCTCGGGCAGGCCTTCGTGCCCGACCGATAATTCGCCACTTTCCGTCAACCCGCTAACTGGAACCCGCAATGAAAAGACTTCTTCTTGGACTGACTGCCGCAGCCCTTGCAGCCTCCGTTACCATTCCTGCATCGGCGCAAGAAAAAGCCAAGGCCTGTTTCGTCTACATAGGGTCAAAGACCGATGGCGGGTATAGCCAGGCACATGATCTTGGCCGGCAGCAGGTCGACAATGAACTCGGTGATAAGGTTGAAACCGTTTTTGTTGAAAATGTTCCCGAGGGTCCGGATGCCCAGCGCGCCATTGAGCGCCTTGCCCGTTCAGGTTGCGCGATCATCTTCGCCACTTCGTTCGGCTTCATGGATCAGACGGTTGCAGCCGCTGCGAAATTCCCGGATGTGAAGTTTGAACATGGCACGGGCTATAAGACGGCAGAGAACCTCGGCGTTTACAATGCGCGTTTTTATGAGGGTCGTTACATTCAAGGCCAGATTGCCGCGAAGGTCTCTAAGACCGGAGTTGCTGGCTATATCGCGTCTTTCCCTATCCCAGAAGTTGTCATGGGCATCAATGCCTTCACGCTCGGTGCGCAGTCGGTGAACCCTGATTTCAAGCTCAAGGTCGTGTGGGCGAACACCTGGTTTGATGCGGCTAAAGAAGCAGATGCTGCAAAGGTGCTGGTGGATCAGGGTGTCGACATCATCACGCAGCATACTGATTCTACAGCGCCGATGCAGGTCGCAGCCGAGCGCGGCATTCACGCCTTCGGTCAGGCATCGGATATGATCAAGGCCGGGCCTGAAACCCAGCTCACTGCGATCGTCGACACTTGGGGTGCCTATTATGTGAAGCGCGTTCAGGCTGTCTTGGATGGCAGCTGGAAGTCGGAGAACATTTGGGATGGTCTCGCACAGAATATCTTGGAGATGGCGCCTTACACCAACATGCCGGATGACGTTAAGGCAATGGCGGAAGAAACCGAAGCCAATATCAAATCAGGCGAGTTGAAGCCTTTCACCGGACCAATCAAGAAGCAGGATGGATCGGATTGGTTGGCAGAGGGCGAGACCGCTGATGATGCGACCCTCGCCAGCTTGAATTTCTACGTGGCCGGCGTGGATGATAAACTGCCGCAGTAATGCGGCCTTAAAGCTCTTTGAAAAGGCGTCGTCACCGGCGCCTTTTTTCTTGCGCGGCGTTGAAGAAAGTGAGCCGAACCTCATTTATTCAAGCGCTGAAAATGGCATCTAGGAAAGTTGATGAAAGCGTTCTTTGTTCAGGTGAAATGCGAGCTCGGCAAGGCTTATGAGGTTGCCAGTGCGATCGTGGATCTCGAGATAGCATCAGAAGTCTATTCCACAGCGGGAGAATTCGATCTGCTGGTGAAATTCTATATCGAGGATGGTGGGGACGTCGGCCACTTCGTGAATGAAAAGATCCAGATCGTACCGGGGATCCGGGATACCAGAACCATCGTCACTTTCCGTGCCTTTTAGGTCGGCAATTGATAAACGCGCTTGATTTTTAATCAGGAACTCTCTGTGATGCGATGTAAGCGGGAGCATGCGTTTGGTTGCATTCGATGAGATGAGACCGGCTGGTACCGGAGTGAGAGATCCGTATGAGAAATACGGCGAATGGATGAGCGCGCAGGATCCGGCGCGCTTGACCGAAAAGATGCTGGACGCCGAACGCGTCTTCCGTAAAACCGGGATTACCTTCGCGGTCTACGGTGAAGAAGCAGCTGCTGAACGTCTGATCCCATTCGACATCGTTCCGCGCATACTGTCCGGTCAAGAATGGCGACGCCTGATGCAGGGCATCGAGCAGCGAGTGCAAGCACTCAACGCCTTTCTGGATGACATCTATCATCGTCAAGAAATCATAAGGGCGGGGCGCATTCCCAAGGCGCTGATCGCCAACAACGAGGCGTTTCTCCCGGAAATGATTGGGATGCGTCCTCCGGGCGGGGTTTACACGCACATCATCGGTACTGACATAGTCCGGACAAGCGAGAATGAATTTTTCGTGCTGGAAGACAATGCCCGCACTCCAAGCGGTGTTTCCTATATGCTGGAAAATCGCGAAACCATGATGCAGCTTTTTCCGGAGTTGTTTCAGCGCATCCGCGTGCGCCAGGTCGCCAACTATCCGCAACTCTTGAGACAATCCCTGGCGGCTGTCAGGCCGGAAAATTGCGACGGCCCGCCGCGCCTGGCCGTGCTGACGCCGGGCAGTTACAATTCGGCGTTTTTCGAACACGCTTTCCTTGCCGATCAAATGGGTGTGGAACTGGTGGAAGGACAAGATCTGCGCGTGATCGATGGTTATGTCGCGATGCGCACAACGCAAGGATATAAGCGCATTGACGTTCTGTATCGTCGCGTAGATGACGCATTTCTTGATCCGCTTACATTCAGGCCGGACTCGGCACTAGGCGTTCCAGGGATCATGGATGTTTATCGCGCAGGCAATATCACAATCGCCAACGCGCCAGGTACCGGCATTGCCGACGACAAGGCGATCTATTCCTACATGCCGGAAATCATCGAGTTTTATACGGGCCGTAAGGCGCTTATTCCCAATATCGAAACCTGGCGGTGCTCAGAGTCTGCGAGCCTCCAATATGTGTTAGAGAACCTGCAGGACCTGGTGGTGAAGGAAGTCCATGGTTCGGGCGGTTACGGAATGCTCGTGGGGCCAGCCGCTTCAAAAGCAGAGCGTGAAGCTTTCATCCAAAAGCTAAAGGCGAAGCCCTCCAATTACATTGCTCAACCAACACTGTCTCTTTCCACCTGTCCGATTTTGACCGAACACGGACTGGCTCCTCGTCATGTCGATCTCCGCCCATTTGTTCTTGTGTCCGATCGAATTCAAATTGTTCCAGGCGGGCTCACTCGCGTTGCCTTGAAGGAGGGGTCACTCGTCGTGAATTCATCACAGGGGGGCGGAACAAAAGACACTTGGGTATTGGACGACTGACGCCATGCTGCTCGGACGCACTGCCAACGGTTTGTATTGGATGAGTCGCTATATCGAGCGGGCCGAGAACATGGCTCGTTTGCTTGATGCCGGATTGCGGCTTGCTTTGACCCAAACTTCAACTTCTGCGGAAGAATGGACGTCGCTTGTGGTCAGTGCTGGCGCTGAAGCCGCTTTCAGAGCACGTCATGACGAGTTTAACGCGACCAACGTGTCAGATTTCCTTTTGCGGGATGCGGCCAACCCGTCCAGCGTCCTTTCTACGATCGAAACGGCGCGTATGAATGGCCGCATGGTTCGCACGGCGCTTACCCGAGAAAGCTGGGAAAGCTTGAATGAGGCGTGGATGTCGTTGAAGCGCCTGTTGGCCAATCCGATCGACGAGCGTGAACTGCCGAATGTTCTTGATGCCATTAAGCGAGAAACCGCACTGTTCAGGGGCTCCTTTACGGGCACCATGCTCCGTAATGAGATTTATAATTTCGCTGCCTTGGGGACACTTGTTGAGCGAGCGGACAACACGGCGCGGATCCTTGATGTAAAGTATTACGTGCTTCTACCGTCTGTACATTGGGTTGGCTCTTCCCTTGACAATTATCAATGGGAATCGATCCTGCGATCCGTGGCGGCACATCGCTCATATCGATGGGTGTACGATGGCGATTATAAGCCGACCTTGATCGCAGACTATTTGATTCTCAATCCCCGAATGCCGCGCTCTCTTGCATTTTGTTATAGAGGAATTGTCGAAAATCTACGCTTGCTCGCTGAGGATTACGAGGCGCAATACCCCAGTCACGGCATTGCCGAAAGTGTTCTACGCCGCTTGCAAGTCAGCTCCATCAAGGATGTCTTTGACTACGGACTTCATGAATATCTTGATGGATTCATCGCAGACAATGCTCGCTTAAGCCAAGCTGTAGCAACTGATTATCGGTTTACCTGATCGATGCGTTTGAAAATAACTCACCGCACCGAATATAGTTTTGATCGGCCTAATAGCTTTGCCTTGCAGCGCCTGCGGCTTGTGCCGGAAAGTAGCGACGCACAAAATGTGCTGGACTGGTCGCTGGAAATATCGGGAGCAAACCAGGAGGTTGCTTATACCGATGGTTTCGGCAACGAAACCTGCCTCCTGAGCGTCGGGAGCCATCAGACGAATGTTTCCATTACCGCGCAAGGAATAGTGGAAACGACGGATCGCTCGGGTGTGACTGGGCCGCATCGCGGACATGCGCCACTGTGGTTATTTCAGCAGGAGACTGAACTCAGCCGGTCGGGACCCGCAATAGCAGCGCTGGCGCGCGAAATCGGCCCGGGAGAAAGGCTTTCTCGAATGCATGCGCTTCTTCATCTGATCGTTGATCGGATTGAGTATCGCAAAGACGTTACCGACACGATGACAACGGCCGAAGACGCAGCGGCAAGCGGCGCAGGCGTCTGTCAAGATCAGGCACAC
>JAFAGL010000296.1 GCA_023422735.1 Pseudomonadota bacterium | reverse complement strand
GGGCCGGGTCGATCACTTGAAGGTGGATCGGCTCGTTTTCGTCGTGGTTGGTGCTCGACAGAAAGACGGATGACAGACGGTCAAATGTCAGAACGCCATCGGGCTTCGGATAGGAGATCGGTGAGTGCTTCTCCGCCGGCTCGGTTGATGCGTAATCCGGCTTGCCGTGCTTCATCGTGCCGAAGGGCGACCAGCCGAGCAGCGTGTTCAGCCACATATCGAGGCCGCCAAGAGCGATGCCCGCCAAACCGAGCTTCGACCAGAGCGGCTTGACGTTGCGCACCTTCTTAAGGTCCTGCCCGATCGCAGAATCGCGCCAGCCCTCTTCATAGGCGGTCAACTCGTCATTGGCGCGGCCGGCAGCAATCGCTTCCGCAACATGCTCGGCTGCCATCATGCCAGAAAGAACTGCGTTGTGAGAGCCCTTGATGCGGGGCACGTTCACGAAGCCGGCCGAGCAGCCGATCAGCGCGCCACCGGGGAAGGAAAGCTTCGGCACCGACTGGAAGCCGCCTTCCGTAATCGCCCGCGCGCCGTAAGATACGCGTTTGGCCCCTTCGAACGTGTCGCGAATCCGCGGATGCGTCTTGAACCGCTGAAATTCTTCAAAGGGTGCGAGATAAGGGTTCTTATAGTTCAGGTGAACGACAAAGCCGACCGCAACCATATTGTCTTCGAGGTGGTAAAGGAACGAGCCGCCGCCCGTCTTCATATCCAGTGGCCAGCCGAACGAATGCTGGACAAGGCCGGGCTGGTGCTTTTCAGGGCTGATCTGCCAAAGTTCTTTCAGGCCGATGCCGTATTTGCCCGGTTCGCGCCCCTTATCCAAGCCGAACTTGTTGATGATGACCTTCGAAAGCGAACCGCGCGCGCCCTCGCCCAGAAGAACATATTTGCCAAGCAGCGCCATGCCCGGCGCAAAGTTCGGGCCATGCTCGCCATTCCGCTCCACGCCCATGTCGCCGGTGATGACGCCGATCACCGCGCCTTCATCATTGTACATCACTTGCGCAGCGGCAAAGCCCGGATAGATTTCCACGCCGAGCGCCTCGGCCTTGGTTGCGAGCCAGCGGCAGACATTGCCAAGCGATACGACGAAATTGCCATGATTGTTCATCAAGGGCGGCATCAGGAAATTCGGCAACCGGACGGAGCCTGCCGGTCCCAACACAAGAAACTGGTCGTCGGTCACCTCGGTCTTGAACGGATGGTCGCTTTCTTCGCGCCAACCGGGCAACAGACGATCGATGCCGACCGGATCGACGACGGCGCCCGAAAGAATATGCGCACCGACTTCGCCGCCTTTTTCCAGAACAACGACGGAGAGCTCGGGATTAACCTGTTTCAAACGGATCGCGGCAGCAAGACCGGCAGGCCCAGCGCCTACGATCACCACGTCGAATTCCATGCTTTCGCGTTCGATCTCTTCCATCAGTTTCCCCGTCGGCTTTTCAAACACAGCCTGCGTGCTTGTTTTTTTGCATAACGCAAATTTCAGGTGAGGCGCACGTCTTTTCTACGCGCAAAACGTCGCGTCTTTGGAAAAGTTCTAATTTAATCGTTTACACTTGAATCCTTCGATCGAAGGCAGCTCTTGCATAACGGCAGCGACGGGCACAAAAGGAACCATGCCCCAACCGTTCAATGCAGAGATCGAAGCGCTGCTCCGTTTTTACGCGGATGCGGGTTATAGTGATGCACTCGACGACGCACCGCATGATCGTTTCACCGACACTGCAAAGCGGGTTCAGGCGAATGCACGCCCCGGCGAGCCCATCGCTGCGGCTTCGCGTGCGAACATTTCAAAACAACCAGATCGCCCTCCTCGACCGGAAGCGGCACCGACGCGTCCAGCCATTCGCCCTACAATCCCGGATGAAGGCCAGGCGGCGCTAGCGCGAGAGCTTGCACGATCGGCGAGCAGTCTCGACGAATTGCGTGCGATCCTGACGGAGTTTGATGGCTGCAATCTCAAATTTACGGCCAAGCAGCTTGTATTTGCCGACGGCAATCCCGAAGCCAAGCTGATGCTGATCGGTGAAGCACCCGGCCGCGACGAGGATCTCGAAGGCTTGCCCTTTGTCGGCCGCTCGGGGCAACTGCTCGATCGCATTCTGGCAGCGATCGGTTTGGACCGCAGCAGCGTTTACATTGCCAATATCGTGCCTTGGCGCCCGCCGGGTAACCGCGACCCTTCTCCGTTGGAAACCGAGATCTGCCGACCCTTCATCGAACGGCAGATCGAACTCGTTTCGCCGGCTATCCTAATCACGCTGGGCGGCCCTTCAAGCAAGGTCATGCTGAACAGCAAGGATGGCATCATGCGCATGCGCGGCAAGTGGCGCGCGCATAGCACCGGTTCGGGACAGGAAATTCCCGCAATGCCGACGCTGCATCCTGCCTATCTGTTGCGCAATCCAGCGCATAAGAAACTTGCCTGGTACGACTTTCTCGAGGTCAAGGCGAAGCTGACGGCTCTTTAGGATACGTCTATTTGCGGTCGAGCGCCAGCCTGTCCACAAGAGCGGTATCGCCCTCGCCGACCATTTTTTCCGCCAACAGGGCGGCAGTCGTTGGCCCCAAAGTGAAGCCTTGATGGCCATGACCGAAATTCAGCCACAACCCCTTGTGGCGCGGTGCCGGGCCAACCACGGGCAGCATGTCGGGCATACAGGGGCGATTGCCCCACCACGGAACATTTTCCACCGGCTCGCCCAGATCGAACAGTTCGCGCACGCCTCGCTCCGCACGATTGAGCTGTCGAAGGCCGGGACCGGCTGCAAAATGGGTGAGTTCCGCGCCGGTCAGAACCCGCATTCCCGCCAGCATCGGCGAAAGGAATGCTGCGTTTTCCGCATCCTGAATCGGCATGGTCGGGCGTTGGCCACCCGTAAAATGACGGTGGTAGCCCCGCTTGAACAGCATCGGGATGCGATAACCAAGCGGCTTGAGCAACTCTGGTGTCCAAGGGCCAAGTGCGATCACCACATCTGACGCTTCGAGCCATCCTTCATCGGTGGAAACCTTCCAGCCGCTGCCGGCTTGCGTCAGCGTCGAGGCGTCGCCCGTGACGAAGCGGCCGCCACGTTTTTCAAACAGTTTCTCATAATTGGCGGTCAACTGGCCCGGGCTCATGCAAGACCAGGGATCCGTCCAGCGGACTGATCCCTGAAGTTCGCGGCGCAGATTGGGTTCGCGCGCTTTCAGGTCGGCGCCACTTTCAATTTCCACACCAACCCCATAGGCATCACGCAGCCGCTCGGCTGCACGCGCGCCCGCTTCCATTTTGGCAGCGGTGCGGAACACCTGACGAAAACCCTGTTTCTGGATGAGATTGTCAGACCCCGACGCCACGATCAGCGAATCATGATCGGAAGTCGCACGATGGATCAAAGCGCTATAGGTTTGCGAGATGATCTTGTAGCGGCCCGGACTCGAATGCATGAAATAGCGCATGACCGGCTCGGCCCATTTGGGCATTGCCAGCGGATTCCAGTTGACCTCATTGCCGATCCTCAAAGCGATCGACATGACCGATGCCAGATCGCGCGGAAACGCATAAGGCTCAACGGCCTCACTCTGGATCAAACCCGCATTGCCGTAGCTGGTTTCTTCGCCAGCTCCGCGCCGGTCCACCAGTACGACCGAACGACCCTTCTCCTGCAAGGCGAGCGCCGTGCTGACGCCAACCATTCCCGCGCCGAGAACAATGCAATCCGCCATGATTAATCGCGTTCCTTTTCAATTCCCTGCTTCGTGGCATTCGGCAGGGCTCGGGGCAAGCGGCACAGAACGGATTTCCCGAACAATCCATTGAGCCAGAGGCTTGCCCTAAGAACCTGGCACCGTCGCCTTCCTCGCTTTTGCGCGTTCCAGACCTAACTGGCTTTCACGCCAGATGATGAAAATGCCGGATGCCACGACAATCAAGCCGCCGGTCAACATGTTCCAAGATGCGACCTCGCCAAAGATGAAATAGCCCGCGGTGATCGCCCAGATCATGGACGAATACTCGAACGGAGCCACTGTCGAAGCCTCGGCGTGGCGATAGCCTTCCGTCATCAGGATCTGTGCGACACCACCCAATAAACCTGCCGCGATCAGGTAAGCGGACTGCGTCGAGGTCAACGCGCTCCATCCCAACGGATAAGTGAGAAGGCCGACCGCCGCCGAAGTCAGCGAAAACCACATAACGATGGTCGCGCTGCGTTCCGTTTTTACGAGATGGCGGATGAGCAGCATGGCAACTGCCGATATCGCGGTCGCGGAAAGTGCCGCGATGACACCGGAAGCCTGATCATTCGTGAATCCGTTGCCCGAGGTGAACAAGGAAAGGTTGGGCCATGAAATAATGATGACCCCGATCAAGCCGACGATGACGGCGCCCCATCGATAAGCACGAACGAGTTCGCCAAGAAAGATCGCGCTGAAAACGACAACAAACAAAGGCTGTGCGTAGTTCAGCGTCACGGCCTCCGGCAGCGGCAATCGCGTGAGAGCAAAAAACTGCAAGCTCATGGAAACGACGCCGACCAGGCCGCGCATGACATGGCTAAGCGGGTGATCGGTCCTCAAAGCTCCCCGCAACCTGTTTTGCCACGCCAGCAGCATCAGGATCGGAATGACAGCGAAGGCCGAGCGAAAGAAAATCACCTGGCCGAGGGGCAGCTCGCCTGCTGACTTCAAACATATGCTCATCGCGATAAAGCACATGACCGAAGCGACCTTGAGTGAGATTCCCAGCAATGGCCTGGAATCTTGAGGCTCATGCCTTGCAGGAGCCACTGTTTCTCGTTTGGTCACATCTTCTGCCTGTCGCTGCCGCGCTCGGTCGTTTGGGGGTGCATAAGCACTTTCGGCGTCGCGAACCAGTGGACCACACATAAAAACCGATGACGGCAGAGACATGAAATTTGTTCGAAGAGCGCTTAACTTCTAAGGAAGTGCTCCACTCCATACCGGGAAGACAGATATGCGCATCGACACAGGCAAAGTATTCAAACTCGAAGACTACCAGCCCAGCGCCTTTCTCATCCCTGAAACGAAGCTTGATTTCGAGCTCCATCCAACTCACACGCGAGTGCGGGCCGATCTCACGTTCCGCAGAAATCCCGATGCAGCCCGCGCCAGCGAACTCATTCTGGACGGTGATGAATTGACGCTGCTTTCGGTGTCGCTCAATGGCAAAGCGCTCGACGCAACAGATTACGAAGCCACGCCGGGCAGGCTGAGGCTGGCAAAGCTTCCGGATGCCGAGAGCTTCGTGGTGACGATCGAAACGCAGGTTGATCCCGAAAACAACAAGGCGTTGTCGGGCCTTTACCGCTCAAGCGGCAATTACACCACGCAATGCGAGGCCGAAGGCTTCCGACGCATCACCTATTTCCTCGACCGGCCCGATATTCTTTCCGTTTATACCGTGCGTCTCGAAGCGGACGCAAAGGAGGCTCCGCTTTTATTGTCTAACGGCAATCCGCTGGAAAACGGATCGCTGGAAGGCGGCCGCCACTTCGCAGTGTGGCATGACCCATTCCCCAAGCCATCCTACCTGTTCGCATTGGTGGCAGGCGATCTGGGCTCGATAAAAGACAGTTTCACCACCGCGAGTGGCAAACAGGTGGAACTCGGCATCTATGTCGAACATGGCAAGGAGCCTCGCGCCGTTTATGCGATGGACGCCCTCAAGCGCTCGATGCGGTGGGACGAAGATGTGTTCGGTCGCGAATATGATCTCGACGTCTTCAACATCGTCGCGGTGTCCGATTTCAACATGGGCGCGATGGAAAACAAAGGCCTGAACATCTTTAACGACAAATATGTTCTGGCCGATGAAGAAACGGCGACGGATGCCGATTACGATGGCATCGAGCGCGTGATCGCGCATGAATATTTCCACAATTGGACTGGCAACAGAATCACTTGCCGCGATTGGTTCCAGCTTTGCCTGAAGGAAGGCCTGACCGTTTATCGCGATCACGAATTCTCCGCAGACATGCGTTCGCGGCCCGTCAAGCGCATTTCGGAAGTTCGAACTTTGCGCGCGCAGCAGTTTCCAGAAGATCAAGGCCCGCTGGCCCATCCAGTCCGACCGCGCCAATATCGCGAAATCAACAACTTCTACACGACAACCGTTTACGAAAAGGGTTCGGAAGTCGTGCGCATGATCCGCACAATTCTGGGCGCCGAGGATTTCCGGCGCGGGATGGATCTTTACTTCGAACGTCACGACGGCGACGCCGCGACGATCGAAGACTTCCTGAAAGTGTTCGAAGACGCCTCTGGCCGCGATCTTTCGCAATTCGCGCTGTGGTACCATCAGGCCGGTACGCCCAGCGTACAGGTCGCGATGACCCATGATCCCGAACGGGCGGAAGTACTGCTTCATCTCGAACAGAGCCTGGCACCAACGCCGGGCGAGGATCACAAGCAGCTGATGCATATTCCTTTGCAGTTCGGGCTGGTCGCTAACGACGGGCGCGACCTTCAGGCCAAAACCAATTCCGAGGATGTGGAAGGCGATCTCATTCATCTGCGTAAGCGACGCCAGACGATCCGCTTTTCGGATGTAACGGAACGCCCCGCCCTTTCCATCAACCGTGGGTTTTCTGCCCCCATCATGCTGGCAATGGAGCAAACTCCACAGGAACGCGCCTTTCTGGCGCGCCATGACAGCGATCTGTTCGCTCGCTGGCAAGCGCTCAATGCGCTCTACACCCAAGCGCTGATTGCGGCGTGTGACGCTGTGCGCGCTGGACAGGAGGTCAGCTTCGAGCCGGAACTGCTTCAGCTTGTCGGTGATCTTGCCAGTGATACGGCGCTTGAACCGGCTTATCGCGCTCTTGCTTTGGCGCTGCCGGGCGAAGGGGATATTGCCCGCGAAATCGGTCAGGACATCGATCCGGACGCCATTCTTGCGGCGAGACACGCTTTGATGCGCGCCATCCATGATGCCAACGCGCAGCGTTTCGCAGAACTCTACGACGACCTCGAACTGAAAGGCCCGTTCAGTCCTGATGCCGAGGCAGCAGGGCAAAGGGCGCTGCGCAATGCAGTGCTGGATTATCTGTCAGTTCCGGATGGACAGGCTGATCGAGCGTACCGGCAATATCAGACCGCGACCAATATGACCGACCGCGCGGCGGCGCTCGCGATACTTGCGCATCGACAGAACCAACAGCCGCAAGCCATTGCAGCTCTTGAGCATTTTGGTTCTCGCTTCGAACGAGAGCCCTTGGTGATCGACAAATGGTTCCAGATTCAGGCAACCGTGCCTGGTGCCCAAACGGTTGAAACCGTGCGGGAACTGATGACCCATCCCGGCTTCTCCCTCGATAACCCGAACCGCGTGCGCTCCTTGCTCGGCGCATTTGCAGCAGCCAACCAGACGGCGTTTCATGCAGCCGGCGGTGCAGGCTACAAACTCTTTGCGCAGGCCATTCTGGATATCGAAAAGCGCAATCCGCAAGTCGCCGCACGTATCGCGACGGCTTTCCGGTCATGGCGCTCCCTGGAACCGGGACGCCGGGAAAAGTCGCGCGCTTCGCTGCAATGGATAAGCAGCCAGAAAGATCTGTCTTCCGACCTGCGCGATATCGTGGACCGGACGCTCGGCTGACATCTTCGCCCGTGAGTTCCAACATGAGTTCCCCAGCGGCGTCACAAAAGGACTAGACACGGCGAATCGGGTCTGATTCTTTAGGTTAGATTCGGCAGTGCGGCGTTCCCGGATCGTTTCAAATCAAAGTTGGGGGCCCATTCATGGGACAGGCGGACGCGTGGCGCGCGGACGGCGGACGAGCGCATGCGCGATCGAATTCCGCAAAGCAGACGGCGGGGGTAGCCGGCACGGCACGTGCCCTGGCGCACCCAGCCTATCAACGTCTGCTGGCGGCCGAACCGATCCTTCGCAAATCGATCCCCAGTCTGATCGTCGTGTTTCTGATCGTCATTGCGGCGACACGCATTCTCTCTCTCGTCAGCGCGCAGGACGAGATCGAGCGCAATGCCCGCACAATTTTGGCGCTCACCGCTTCGGACGTCATTCGCGGACATGAGAAATCAGGCCCCTCGATCGAAGATCGCATAGCGGCTTCTCGCGGCACGCTGAATTTTTCGCGCTCATTTGGCTCGCTTGGAAGCGGCCATGTCGTTGCCTTGGCGGATCAGAAGTTCAAGATCGTGGCCGCATCGCCCGAACAAAGCGGCCTTGTCGATCGTTCGCTCGAACAGATTATGGTGGGTGGCCAACCCTTGTTCCTGTTCGGCGAACGTGCGGGCGTTCTGCGCGTTTCGATCGATGGAGAGTCCTGGCTCGCAGCCATGAGCCTGATGCCGGATCGATCTGCTGCTGCCTTGTCGATGATTTCGGACGAAGCGCTGTTTGCAGACTGGCGCAAAACGGTTTCCCTGAATGTCACGCTTTACGTTCTGACCGCCGGCGTGATGATCGTCATTCTTTATGCCTATTTCGGCCAGGCATCCCGGGCGCGCTCGGCTGATCGCATTTACATGGATGCTCATCAGCGTATCGATCTGGCGCTGGTGCGCGGGCGCTGTGGCCTGTGGGATTGGGATCTGCATCGCGGTCGCATGTTCTGGTCGCGGTCCATGTATGACATGCTGGGTTATGAAGCCTTCGACACGATGCTGTCTTTCGGCGATGTTGCTGCGATCATTCATCCCGACGATGGCGATCTGTTTGCGGTGGCCAACCAGATCGTCGCCAAGAAGACCGACCAGATCGACCAGGTTTTCCGCATGCGCCACGCTGATGGCCGCTGGGTCTGGATGCGTGCTCGCGCCACCGTTGTTGATCCCGATGCGGACGAGATCCATCTCATCGGCATCGCGGTGGATGTCACCGAACAACGCACTTTGGCGCAGCGCTCCGAGGCTGCCGATCAAAGGCTGCGCACAGCTATCGAGAGTATTTCAGAATCCTTCGTTCTGTGGGATTGCGACAACCGACTCGTGATGTGCAACAGCAAGTTCGCCAGCGATATAGGCATGTCGCTGCAGGATTTGCCGGAAGGACTGGAGCGTCGCGTCATCGAGCAACGCATGACCAAATTCGTATCCGAACGGCGTTTGGCCAATCCCAACGGGCCGAATGGCGGCGCCAGTTTCGAAC
>JAFAGL010000280.1 GCA_023422735.1 Pseudomonadota bacterium | reverse complement strand
GGTGAGGAGGGCCGAATACCGGAAGAGCCTCACCGCAAGATACGGCAGGCACCGCTATAAACGTTCCAGCGATCAAACCCGTCCACACAGAATTCTACATTGTAGCCTGTGCCCGCAAACCCCATCCCTTCCTCGACAAGATACCAGATGTCTCGCTGGTTCCCGTCAGATAGAGCGACCTTCGCTCCGCAGTAGAGACGCGCGATCGGGCGTTCCTCACCGGCAGGCAGCCAGCGACGCAGTGTAATCTCGTGGAAATCTGTGATGGCGACGTCAGGCAGGTTCGGCACATGGGTGACCTGATGTCGGAACTTGGACTGGATTCGACCAAGCACGCTTGCCTCAGAACAAAAACCGGCATCGGCGGGCAGAACCTCGATATAGTCAGCCGCCTGGGCGACCTGACCCGATAGACTGGATAGACCGAGCGCCAGGGCGATCACGGCGTTCTTCGAAAATATACCACGCGTCATTGGACGCTCCGCGCTACTGAAACTTGTTGACTGAATGTCGTGCAGCCGGATTGCCCGGTCAAGCCACTGAGGTCAAGCAGGGATAAGAAGACTGTCTTATATTCGTTCGCAAGTGAGCCACCGTGTCCCGGAAGACGCACCTTTGCTTTCCTTCAAACAATCGCAAAGAGCGGGAAGTATTATTTTCAGCTCGTTTTCCAGGGTGAAAGGTGGATTGACGATCACCATTCCATTTCCAATCAGCCCGGCTTCAAGTCCTTCGCTGCGCACAGTCAGCCAGGTATTCAGAATTTTCGGAATAGGCAGCGCAGACAGACTTTTGTGATAGGCGGCAACAGACGACATATCCTTGATTGGGTACCAGAAAGCGTAAATGCCACCCGGCCAACGGCGGTAGGCGGTGACAAGACCCTCCACCATGCGATCGAATTCGCCAGGTTTCTCAAAAGGAGGATCGACAAGTACGAGACCACGCTTCTCCTTGGGGGGCAAATGTGCGCCCAAGGCAAGCCAGCCGTCCAGTTCAATCACGCGCGCCTGATAATCCCCGGCGAAAACGCCGCGCAGTGTTTCGGCGTCCTGCGGATGCAACTCCAGCGCAGACAGTCGGTCCTGATTACGGAGAAGATGGCGTGTAACCAGCGGCGATCCTGGATAGAACCGCAATTCTCCATCTGGATTTTGGGCTTTGACAGCTGCGCGATAGGACGAGAGTAATGCCTCCACATCAGGATGGAAGTGACGGTCTGCCAATCGGGCGATGCCTGCCAGCCATTCTCCGGTGCGCGTCGCTTCATCCGCTTTCAGATCGTAACGCCCGATACCGGAATGCGTGTCGATCACGCGAAATGCGGCATCCTTGCGTTTGAGATATTCGATCAGGCGGGAAAGCACGGCATGCTTGAATACATCCGCGAAATTTCCAGCGTGAAAAGCGTGTCGATAATTCATCTTTGTCCTCGTCAACGCATGCTCTACACCGCAAGGAGAAAACCGGCTAGCATGACATCATGAACGCGCAGTCACCCTCAATAATCGGCCATTCGGCCTGCCCGCATGATTGTCCTTCAACCTGTTCGCTCAATATCGACATCACTGATGGCAAAGTGGGCCGGTTCTACGGGGCAAAGGACAACAGCTACACGGCCGGCGTGATCTGCGCCAAGGTCGCTCGCTATGCCGAGCGCGTGTATCATCCGGCCAGATTGACTAAGCCTATGATCCGGGCCGGCGCTAAAGGTGAGGGCGTGTGGAAAGAAGCGAACTGGGAAGCTGCGCTTGACCTTGTGGCCGACAAATTTCTCGAAGCGGAGAAGCGCTTCGGCAGCGAGAGCGTTTGGCCTTATGCCTATGCGGGAACGATGGGGCTGGTCCAGCGCGACAGCATCAACCGTTTGCGCCATGCCAAAAAATATTCGAACACTTTCTCGTCCATCTGCACGAACATGGCCTGGACAGGCTGGATGATGGGCGCAGGTGCTCTTCGGGGCGCTGATCCAAGGGAAATGGCCAAATCGGATTGTGTCGTGATCTGGGGCACCAATGCTGTGGTGACGCAGGTCAATGTGATGACGCATGCCGCGAAAGCGCGCAAAGAACGTGGCGCGAAGATTGTCGTCGTCGACATTTATGACAATGCGACAATGAAGCAGGCAGATCTCGGCCTGGTTCTGCGCCCGGGAACGGATGGGGCGCTTGCCTGCGCCGTGATGCATGTCCTTTTTCGCGACGATCTGGCCGACAGGAGCTTTCTTGCGCGATATACAGACGATCCAGCTGGATTGGAAAGACATCTTCAGACCAGAACGCCGGAATGGGCGTCGTCCATAACCGGTCTAACGGTGGAAGAAATCGAGGCATTCGCGCAACTGGTTGGAACGACCAAGCGCAGTTTCTTTCGCCTAGGCTATGGTTTTTCGCGTCAGCGGAATGGGGCCGTCAATATGCACGCTGCTCTGTCGATTCCGGCTGTAACGGGCGCTTGGGCTTATGAAGGCGGGGGGGCGTTCCACTCCAATTCCGGCGTGTTCAAACTGGACACGGGGTTGATCGAGGGGCTGAGAATGGCGGACCCTTCGATCCGTCATCTGGATCAATGCAAGATCGGCCGGGTGCTGACCGGCGATCCGGACGCGCTTTATGGCGGCCCGCCTGTGGCCGCGATGTTGATCCAGAATACAAATCCTGTGAATGTCACGCCAGAGCAGAGGCTTGTGAAACAAGGCTTTCTGCGCGACGATCTTTTTTCTTGCGTGCATGAGCAGTTCATGACGGATACCGCAACGCTCGCCGATGTCGTGTTGCCCGCCACAATGTTTGTTGAGCATGACGATATCTACAAGGGTGGTGGCCAGCAGCACATCACGCTCGGGCCGAAACTTGTAGAGCCGCCGCTCGGTCCGCGTCCCAACCTTTATGTGATCGAGGAACTGGCAAAACGCCTTGGCGTAGCCGATCGACCCGGCTTCGGGCTGAGTGCGCGTGAACATATTGATCTGATGCTCGCCAAGCGTGGCCTTGGATCGTTTGCCGAGTTTGAAGAAAAACGTTTTGTCGACATGCAACCGGAATTCGACGCAGCCCATTTCATGAATGGCTTCGGTCATCCCGACAAGCGGTTTCGGTTCAGACCGGATTGGGAAAACACGCCGGCGCCTAACAAGCCGCCCAAGTCTATGGGCACGCAGGGCGACTACAAGAAGCTGCCCACATATCCAGATCATGTGGAATTGATTGAAAAAGAAGATGCGCATCACTCGTTACGTTTGGCGACATCGCCCGCACGCTCATTCCTGAACTCAACCTTCACTGAAACACCGAGTTCAGTTAAACGCGAAGGCAGGCCTGAACTCCTGATCCACCCCTCGGACGCGGCGGAGTTTCAGGTAGCCGATGGTGATTTGGTGGAGATCGGCAATGCGCGTGGTGAAGTTGCCCTTCACGCCAAACTGTATGATGGCGTCAAACCCGGTGTGGTCATCGCCGAAGGAATTTGGCCCAACAGCGCGCATATCCGAGGTGAGGGTATCAACGTGCTCACCGGTGCTGATGCCGTCGCGCCTTATGGTGGCGCAGCATTCCACGACACGCATGTATGGATGCGGAAAATCGAAGACGCTGGATCTTTAGGGGGTGGAGCGGGCGAGAGCCTCAAGGTCGGGACCTTGCTCAACTAGGTCTGGCGAAAGCAGCGTCTTGGTGTCGTTAGTTTCTTCTACTCGGAAAGTCGTGCGTGAACCATCCATCCGAACTTTGCCTTCCGCCAAAAGGCGGAGCGCGATGGGATATAACCGATGCTCTGCAGCCAAAACCCGGGTTGAAAGGGCCTTTTCATCATCACCGCTCAGAACTGGTACTGAAGCCTGCGCGATGATTGGTCCGGAATCCATCTCGAATGTGACGAAATGAACGGTGCAGCCATGGAGACGAACGCCTGAGGCAAGCGCTTGCTGATGTGGGTGAAGGCCTTTGAAAAGCGGCAAAAGTGAAGGATGAATATTGATCATCCGCCCGCTCCAGCGCGCCACGAAATGTTCCGTCAAAAGCCGCATGTAGCCTGCGAGGCAGATCAAGTCAGCGTTAAATGCTTTCAAGGCCCGCTCCAGCGCGGCCTCCTGCAAAGCGGGATCTGGATAATCTGTTTTAGCGATCACCTTTGTAGGAATGCCGGCATTTTCAGCGTAAGCGAGACCTGCTGCATTCGGCCGGTTCGAAATCACGCCAACAATTTCAGCCGGGTAGTTCGGCGAGGCCGCTGCCTCGATCAGGGCGCGCATGTTGGATCCGCGTCCGGAAATCAGCACCACGACGCGCTTGCGTGAAGCATTCATAGGGCAAGGGTTCCGCGATAAACGACGCGATGCTCGCGCGTCGGCACGATCTGGCCAATGGGCGTGACTGTTTCGCCGGCTTGCTGGAGAACAGCGGCAACCTGAGCGGCCTGACCTGCCGCGACGACGGCCACCATTCCAATGCCGCAATTGAAAGTGCGCAACATCTCGCTGGCCTCGACATTCCCGATCTTTGCAAGCCAGGAAAATACGGGGGGTACGTCGATCGTTTCAAGGTCGATCTCGGCGGAAAAATCTCGGGGCAGTACGCGCGGGATGTTATCTGGAAACCCGCCGCCGGTAATATGCGCCAAAGCCTTTATTCCGTGCGTATTGCGGATGGCGTTCAGCAAGGATCGCACATAAATGCGTGTTGGCTCCAGAAGAGCCTCACCAAGCGAAGTGTTTTCCTGGAATGGCGCAGGATCCGAGTAAGATAGTCCACTGCGCTCGACGATCCGCCGCACCAGCGAAAAACCGTTGGAATGGACGCCGGATGATGAAAGTCCGAGGATGACGTCCCCGTCCACAATGTCGTCTGTTGGAAGGAGCGAGCCGCGCTCGGCAGCACCCACAGCGAAGCCTGCGAGATCATACTCGCCTTCACGGTATAGACCCGGCATCTCAGCGGTTTCACCGCCAATCAGTGCACAACCGGTCTGTCGACATCCTTCCGCAATGCCCGCGACAACTGCCGCGCCATCTTCTGGAGACAGCTTGCCGGTAGCGTAGTAATCCAGGAAGAACAGAGGTTCCGCGCCCTGAACGACGAGGTCGTTAACGCACATGGCAACGAGATCGACGCCGACCGTATCATGTTTATCGGCTTCAATCGCGACCATCAGCTTGGTGCCGACCCCATCGTTTGCGGCAACCAGGACCGGATCATTGAAACCCGCAGCTTTCAGATCGAACAATCCACCGAACCCGCCAATTTCGCCATCTGCACCGGGCCGGCGGGTCGATTTGACGATCGGCTTGATTTTCTCAACCAACGCGTTGCCGGCATCGATATCAACACCCGCTTGCGCATAAGTGAGCTTGTCCTGCTCGCTCGCCATTTCTCTGCTCCGCTCTTTCAAGGGCTTGCGCGCTCATGGCACGCGGTCGAACCGGCTGCAAGCGGTGACGCGACTATGATGCGCATTCGACCACAGGCATCATCATGCTAAAGCGTTGATCGCGAATCGCAATCTGGAACATCGCGTTGCAACAAAGTTGAATGGAAGCATCGGTGTGACGATCCCAAATATCATAACGTTGATGCGCTTCTTTCTGGTGCCTTGCGTGGTTTTTGCCTTGATCAGAAACCATATGGGGTGGGCATTCACGTTGTTTCTGGTCGCTGGTATTTCGGACGCGGTCGATGGCTTTATTGCACGCCAATTCGACCAACGCAGTGAGCTTGGCGCCTATCTTGATCCCATCGCTGACAAGTTGCTTCTTGTTTGCGTCTTCGTCGTGCTCGGATATCTCGGCCACTTGCCGCTTTGGTTGGTAGTGACAGCAGTTTCTCGCGATGCGCTGATTATCGGCGGCGTGATGCTTGCCACAGTGATGGGCAATCCGGTCGAAATGAAGCCGCTTTTTGTGTCCAAATCCAATACCGCCATCCAGATCGTGCTTGTGCTCGTGGTTCTCGCTGAGCTCGCATCGGGGTGGAGTGAAAGTTGGCTTCGATCAGCCCTGGTTTATATCTCGGCTGTCTTGACCGTTGCGTCTGCGGCGGCATATCTGGTTGGCTGGCTGGGGCACATGAGCGGCTATGGCGAAAGCGAAAACTCCGGCGGATAGCCGCCAGATCAAGACCGTTTCTGATCCCAAACCCGAGTCTCGCCGAGCAAGTGAAAAGGTCTCGCCTGCGGCGGTTGTTTCGCGACGAGAACATATGCCGGCACTCAGTGTTGCCCCCGAACCGCGCTTATGGCGAACAGCCATTTTTTGGGGCGCGGCGGCCATCGTGTCCGTGCTGTTTCTGATCGTTTTCAGCTCGATTCTATTGCCGTTTGTGGCAGGCATCGTGCTTGCCTACTTTCTCGATCCCGTAGCGGATCGACTGGAAAGGCTGGGCTTGTCACGCCTCATGGCGACGATCGTTATCCTGATCGGCTTTGTGATGTTTCTCGTGCTTCTCATCATCGTTGTTGTTCCACTTTTGAGCACGCAGCTTGCAGATTTTGCGAACGACGTTCCGAGTTACATTGCAAATCTGCAAAGCTTGATTACGGAATTCGATCCCGAATGGCTGCGCGAGAATTTCGGTGTCGAACCCGCTGCCCTCAAGGAGGGGCTCAGCGGACTGCTTTCTCAAGGTGCGGGCTTCGTGACCAGTTTGCTGCCGTCGCTATGGAATTCCGGCAAAGCGATCATCGACGTGGTTGGTCTTTTCGTGGTGACCCCAGTGGTTGCATTCTACATGCTGCTGGATTGGGATCGCATGGTTGCAACGGTTGACCGTTGCGTGCCGCGCAATCATGTGCACACCGTTCGTCAACTGGCGCGTGATGTGAACCACGCGACGGCCGGCTTCGTGCGGGGGCAGGGAACTCTGTGTCTTATCCTCGGCGCCATGTACGCTATCGGACTGACGGTTGTTGGATTAAATTTCGGGCTATTGATCGGCTTGTTTGCCGGATTGATCAGCTTTATCCCCTATGTGGGGTCGCTTGTGGGACTGGTCTTGTCCGTCGGTGTAGCTTTTGTACAATTTTGGCCAGACTGGATGATGGTCGCTGCGGTGGCTGCGATCTTTTTCGGCGGTCAGTTCATTGAAGGAAATATCCTTCAACCCAAGCTTGTCGGGTCCAGTGTTGGCCTGCATCCGGTTTGGCTGATGTTTGCGCTGTTTGCCTTCGGCTCCCTGTTCGGTTTTGTAGGACTTTTGCTGGCTGTCCCAGCTGCTGCGGCTGTCGGCGTTCTCGTGCGCTTTGCTGTCTCTCGCTATCTAGCCTCGCCGCTCTACACGGGAGAGAATACGCAGCGCGGAGAATGGTGGAAATGACGCAACCATCGCGCCAGCTTCCATTGGATCTCGGATTTCATTCCGGGCAAACGCGTGACCATCTTGTGGTGGCGCCAGAAAATGCGGCGGCTTTAACGCTCGTTGACAACTGGCCAGGATGGACATCGCCCATCGCCATCTTGGTGGGTCCGTCAGGGTCTGGAAAATCGCACATACTGTCCATTTTCGCTCACGAACGCGCCGCCATAGATGCCGCACGCGATTTTGATTCTGCAATGCGTGGTGCCGAGGCAGGTCGGCCGATCTACTTGGATGATGCTGATTCGCTTGTCGTGGATCAAACGCAAGTTTTCCATCTCATCAATGCAGTGCGCTCCGGCCATGCAACACTTTTGATGAGCGGCAAGCATCAGCCCGCTGCCTGGAGCTTGACGCTTCCTGATCTAATCTCACGTTTGAAAACAGCTGCCGTTGTGGAACTCGAGGTCCCGGGCGATCGTCTTTTGGAAGCAGTGATTACAAAGCTCTTTGCAGACCGTCAGCTCGAAATCGAACCGCATGTAGTTCAGTTCATAACGCGCCGCATTGAACGATCTTTCGCCTCAGCCATGGCCATTGTTGACAAGCTCGACCATGCGGCAATGGAAAAGCG
>JAFAGL010000235.1 GCA_023422735.1 Pseudomonadota bacterium | reverse complement strand
ATATCAATCTGCGCAATCTGCGCGAAAACATCCTGCCGACGCGCCCGAGGGCGGATCTGATCCTGCGCAAAGGGGCCGATCACCTCATCGAGGAAGTCGCGTTGCGCAAGATCTGAGTTCAGCTTCGCATCGATCGGCGGTGGGTGCACGATCCTGGTCCAGCAAAAATAATGTTGGAAAAATTTGGCAACTGATGAATTTGCAGGCAAGTCCCTTGCGTCAACGCCGTGATTGGATCACTGCGATTTTCGTCAAGGAGACTTTATTATGCAGATTGATGAAAAACTGACCCCTATCTTCAACGAAGTCACGCGACGCAATGCCGGGGAGCCAGAGTTTCATCAAGCCGTCCGCGAAGTCCTGGAAAGCCTCGGACGCGTTATCGCGAAACGGCCTGCTTATGCCGACAATGCGCTGATCGAGCGTATTTGCGAACCGGAGCGCCAGATAATTTTTCGCGTGCCGTGGGTGGATGACAAGGGCAATGTGCAAATCAATCGCGGCTTCCGCGTGCAGTACAATTCCGCGCTCGGACCCTACAAGGGCGGCATCCGTTTCCACCCTTCGGTCAATGTCGGCATCATCAAGTTTCTCGGTTTCGAGCAAACCTTCAAGAACGCGCTGACGGGCATGCCGATCGGCGGCGGCAAGGGTGGTTCCGATTTCAACCCGCGCGGCCGTTCGGATGGCGAGATCATGCGCTTCTGCCAGTCCTTCATGTCGGAACTGCACCGCCATATCGGTGAATATACCGACGTCCCGGCCGGCGATATCGGCGTGGGCGGTCGCGAGATCGGCTTCATGTTCGGCCAGTACAAGCGCCTGACCAACCGCTATGAAGCGGGCGTGCTGACGGGCAAGGCGCTGTTCTACGGTGGCTCGCGGGCGCGCCGCGAAGCAACCGGCTATGGCGCGACCTATTTCGTGCAAAGCATGCTGAGAACGAAGTGCGACAGCTTCGACGGCAAGAAAGTGGTCGTGTCGGGCTCGGGCAATGTGGCGATCTATACGATCGAGAAGGTGCAGCAGTTCGGCGGCACCGTGATCGCCTGCTCGGATTCCAACGGGTATGTGATCGACGAAAACGGCATCGACCTCGATCTCGTCAAGGAGATCAAGGAAGTGCGCCGCGAGCGCATCTCCGAATATGCGCGCCGCAAGGGCACCGGCAGCCATTACATCGACAAGGGTAGCATCTGGGACGTGGCCTGCGATGTTGCGATGCCGTCTGCGACCCAGAACGAACTCACCAGCAAGGATGCGAAGCGCCTGATCGCCAATGGCGTGGTCGCTGTTGGCGAGGGCGCCAACATGCCGTCGACCCCGGACGCGGTGAAGCTGTTCCAGGAAGCGGGCGTGTTGTTTGCACCGGGCAAGGCCGCCAATGCGGGCGGCGTGGCAACCTCGGCACTGGAAATGCAGCAGAACGCATCGCGTGACAGCTGGAGCTTCGAGCAGACCGAAAAGCGCTTGGCGCAGATCATGAGCGACATTCACGACAGCTGCGCGGCCACTGCCGACGAATACGGCGCGCCGGGCGATTATGTGCTGGGCGCCAACATTGCCGGCTTCGTGCGCGTTGCCGAAGCCATGGATGCGCTGGGCGTCATCTGACCCAGACTTCGGAGATCGGCCCCGCGGCCGGTCTCCACGCCAGTCGCCCCCGGATTGTCCTCCGGACTGAATGGCTCCGGGTTTATGGGCGCGGATTGACAGACATTGGCGTTCTTGCTCCAGTCGCGGCCCAGCCAGCGGGGGAGAAGAAATGACGGAAAGCGTCAAGGGACCGGCCTCTTATTTTCCTTCCATCGAAAAGAAATACGGCCGCCCGATTGCCGAATGGAAAGAGCTGATCCGCAGCCAGCCGGACAAGAAGCATATGGAACTGGTCGCCTGGCTCAAGGACACGCATGGACTTGGCCACGGCCACGCCAATGCGCTGGTTGCCGATACGCTGCGCGAAGACATGGGCTAGGCGAAGACAGGGGCTAGGCGAAGACAGGGGCTAGGCGAAGACAGGGCACGATTTCGACCCTGAAAGCTGCAAGCCTGACGGGCGGTCGGCAACATAGGGCAGGCTGTTTGATCCATCGATCGAAGGCGCCTGGCGCGGCTCGCTTGCCGGTGAGCAGCTTGGCGGCTCGATCACCGTGCTGGCCTATGGCAACGACACGGTTGGCGAAGGGCCGAAGCTGCATGTCCATCCTTACGACGAAACGTTCATCGTGGTCGCCGGGCGCGCGCGCTTCTTTGTGGGCGATGAAGTGATCGAAGCGCAGGCCGGCGAGGTCGTGCTCGGCCCGGCCGGCGTGCCGCATCGTTTCGAGAATATCGGGCCGGGGCGGTTGCAGACGATCGACGTCCACCACTCGCCGCGCTGGATCCAGACCGATCTCGGGTGACGGCGCTCAAAGGCCGCGAAAGATGCCGGTATTGAGGAAAGTGTTCAGCATCTCGACATAGGGCTCGATCTCAATCCCGTTTTCGGCAAGCCAATCGGGATTATAATAGGTTGAGGTGTAGCGGTCGCCGGAATCGCAGATGACCGACACGAGAGAGCCTTCCTCGCCATTCACCATCATGCAGGACGCGATCCAGCACAGGCAGAAGAAATTAGTTCCGGTGGAGCCGCCGACACGCCGGAACAAACGTTCCGACAGGACATGCATGGCTGCAATCGAGGCGGCGTCCGGGATCTTGATCATATGGTCGATCACGCCCGGAATGAAGGAAGGCTCGACACGCGGGCGCCCCACGCCTTCAATGCGCGAAGGCGTGGCGCAGGTCGCATTCATGTCGCCCGCCTTCCAGGCATCGTAAAAGGCCGAATGCTCGACATCGACCACGCAAAGGCGGGTCGCGAAATTGCGATAACGAATGTAGCGCCCAAGCGTCGCCGAGGTGCCGCCCGTGCCGGCCGCCATCACCACCCATGACGGTTCAGGATGCGCCTCGCCCTTCATCTGGTCGAAGATCGATTCGGCGATATTGTTGTTGCCGCGCCAGTCGGTGGCGCGTTCGGCGAAGGTGAACTGGTCGAGATAATGCCCGCCAGCCTCAGCCGCCAGGCGGGCTGCGACGTCATAGACTTCCCCGGGACGATCCACGAA
>JAFAGL010000169.1 GCA_023422735.1 Pseudomonadota bacterium | reverse complement strand
CCCATCCCTTTGGTGACAAAAGCTGCATGTCTCTCTCTTAAAAGTCTAAATGTCCGCCGGGGAGGAAATGGCGCGTGTTAAAATGACTGGAAGCGGCGACTGCCGACTGGCACTTCGGGTGGGATGTGACCAGTCCGCTTCAGTTATGGTAGGCTGAAAACAGATATTGTCCATGGTAGCAGAAGAGTTGAAGCTGAAGTGAAACTACGCGGGCTGCCTTGAAACCGCAGACAGAACAGGAAGAGGTAAACCATGATCTGGACGATCGTCCCTTACAAATCCGTCGGTCCGCTGCGTTTTGAAATGACACCCGATGAGGTTGCGGAGCAACTTGGGCCGCCGGAAGAGGTAAGTGGCGCGATGCCTGCCGGCGCGTCGCAGGAGTTGCATGCGAAGTATGCCGACCACACGGTGGAATTCCGACTTGGCCGGTCAGGCGGCGAAGCCAAGCCGACTGTCCGCTATGAGGCGGGCAAGGCTGTCTCCTTCGATCTATTTGACACGCTCAGGACGGCAGAGATCGATGGCTTCAGGCTCTTCGAGCACTCCAAGCGTCAGGCACTGCAGAAGCTTAGGCGCGACTCGAAGCTTTATGCTGAAGAAATTGACGGCTACGTTTTCTTCGACTTCGGCATCTCAATCAGCAATGACGATATGTGGGATGACTCTCCGCCAATCAATGTTTTCGCCAAAGGCCAGTTTGACGACCTTCTGGAAGCAGCCGAAGACGACGAAGACATCAAGATCGTTCGCAAATAGACGCACGTGATACCCAGCTGAAGCTGAGTCGCTTGAAAAGCGAGGCGTGTTCATGTCGCCCCTAAAGCAAGCCTTTGGATACCAGTATCTTCTTTACCTCGGTGAGGTCCTGAAATGCTTTGGTATGAGGGGCGACGCGTGAGGTCTTGGCCATAGTAGCGACCGTAACCCCCATTCGGTTCTCCAGCGCAGGATCCGCGCCGGCTTGCAGCAGATATAAGACGATATCCCAAGAATCGCTGGTGGCCGCCATGATCGCCGGCGTTTCGCGATTAAAGAGGCGTTGATCGACATCCTCACCCTCTTCGACAAGCCTGCGCACAGCCGACACGTCGCGATAGAGAATAGCCCGCGCGATTGGGCGAGAGCTCGTGTCTTCGGCATATACCGGCCAAACCAAGACGACAGAGGCTATCACTCCAGCCACACTCAGGACTTTGAATGCTCCTCGCCGGGCTTGGACGTACCTCAAAATGCTGTGCAACATTCCTCCAAGATATCAAACTTTTCAGAAAGCCCACACATCCACGCTAGCGATACTGCCCCTGCCGGAGAATGTCCGCTCTTAGGGCGGCGATGAAAACGCTGTACGGCTGCAACGGGGTCGGAACCTGCCCATTATGGCCACCGTGAACCTCTCGAACGGGTCGGGATTTGCCGTCGCCGCGTCGAGAGTTTAGGAACACGCGACCAGAAACGCTCTCGCGATGACCGCCCACTCCACGCACATGCCCAATCCGACAAAACTCTATCTCACCGGCGCGTCCTGTTCGGGCGTCACCACTTTGGGTGCTGTGCTGGCCGAGCGCTTTGGCTGGCCGCAGTTTGATGTGGATACGTATTACTGGCTGCCGACGGATCCGCCTTTCACCACCAAGCGCGCGCCCGAAGATCGGGTGGTGCTGATCGAGGAAAAGCAGGCCCAGACTCCGTGCTGGGTGATGACCGGTTCCTGTCTCGGCTGGGGCGATGCCCTGATCGCGCCGGTTGATCTCATCATCTTCCTGACCACGCCCACCCCCATCCGGCTGCAACGGCTCGACAAGCGCGAAAAAGAGCGGCACGGGGCGCGGATCCTGCCCGGCGGCGACATGCATGAGGCGCATCTTGCTTTCCGCGACTGGGCGTCCCGTTATGACGATCCCGATTTTTCCGGCCGCAGCCTTGCCAGCCACGAAAGCTGGCTTGCAGATCAATCCGCTCCGGTGCTGCGGCTGGACGGCGTGCAAGCCAGCGCCGACCTTGCCGATCGGGTCGTGGCATATCTTGCCAGCCGCCAGGCGTAGCAGCCGGCCCGTTATTTGCCGTTATTTGCCCGTGACGGTTTTGTGCATGCCGTTTGCGCATGCGCCGCATCATGCTAGAGCGCTGGTCCCATGAGCCGGTTCACCCTTCTTCTCGGCGGCGACCTGATCGTCACGCCGCGTCTTCTTTCGCAGGTGGCGAACAGTCGCGTCATCGCGGCCGATTCGGGCATCGCGCACGCAACCGCGCTCGGGCTCGATCCGGAACTGTGGGTCGGCGATTTCGATTCCTCGGACGAACATCTTCGTGCCGTCATGGATCGTGTTCCGCGCAAAACTTACCCAACGGAAAAAGACCTGACCGATGGCGAAATCGCCGTTGACTATTCCCTTGCGGAAGGTGCGGACGAAATCATCATGGCAGGGGCCTTTGGCGGACCGCGAGCCGACCATGCCTTTCTTCACATGACGATGGCCGTCCGGCTCGTGGAAAAAGGTCTGAATGTCATTCTAACTAGTGGAAATCAGGAGGGATGGGCTTTGCCAAATAGGCAAATTGCATTGCCATTTGCCCAAAATACCCTTTTCAGCCTGTGCCAATTCACCGATATGGTCGTGTCGATCAGCGGCGCGCGCTGGCCGCTGGAGCGCCGCGCAATCCCCTTCGGCTCCTCGATCTCGCTTTCAAACACCGTTTCCGGCTCCTTGTCGGTGGAGCTTCATTCCGGCCGCGCTTTGCTGCTGGCTCATTTAAGTCATTAGGATTACAGTCTTTTATGGCCCCGCCGCTTCTTCGTCTCGACAATATCCAGCTCACTTTCGGCGGCACGCCCCTGCTCGCCGGCGCTTCCCTTTCCGCCTCCACCGGCGACAAGATCGCCCTGGTCGGCCGCAACGGGTCCGGCAAGTCCACTTTGCTCAAAATCGCCGCCGGCCTCGCCGAAGCGCAGGACGGATTGATCTTCCGCCAGCCCGGCGCGACGATCCGTTACCTCCCGCAAGCACCTGATCTTGAAGGGTTTTCTGACGTGCGCTCATATGTCGAAGCAGGGCTGGGGCCCTCCGACGACCCGCATCGCGCGACCTATCTGATGGAGCATCTCGGCCTCACCGGCGATGAAAAACCCGACACGCTTTCCGGTGGCGAAGCCCGTCGCGCCGCCCTTGCCCGTGTGCTCGCGCCGCAGCCCGATGTGCTCCTTCTCGACGAACCGACGAACCATCTCGACCTCACCACGATCGAGTGGCTGGAAGACGAACTCATCCGCTCATCATCCGCTATCATATTGATTTCACACGATAGACGCTTCCTCGAACGTGTCACCCGCGCCACGGTCTGGCTCGATCGCGGCGAAACAAGACGGCTCGAAAAAGGCTTCGCCCACTTCGAGGAATGGCGCGATCAGGTGCTTGCCGAGGAAGAACGGGACCAGCACAAACTCGGTCGCCAGATCGCCCGCGAAGAACACTGGATGCGCTACGGCGTCACCGCCCGCCGCAAACGCAACATGCGCCGCGTCGGCGAATTACAAGCCATGCGCCAGCAATTCCGGGCTTTCCGAGGCGCCGAAGGCGTTGCAGCCCTTTCCGCCAGCGAAGCAACCGAGAGCGGCAAGCTCGTCATCGAAGCCAGGAACATCGAGAAAACCTATGACGGCCGCGCGGTCGTCAAAAGCTTCTCCACCCGCATCCAGCGCGGCAACCGCATCGGCCTCGTCGGTCCCAACGGCGCCGGTAAAACCACGCTTTTGCGCATGCTGACAGGTGATCTGAAGCCCGATGCCGGCTCCATCCGCCTGGGCGTCAATCTGGAAATCGCCACGCTCGACCAGCGCCGCGCCAGCCTCGATCTCAACGACACGCTCGCCCATTACCTGACCTCCGGCCGCGGCGACAGCCTCACCGTGAATGGCGAGGAAAAGCATGTCGTGTCGTATATGAAGGACTTTCTTTTCAAGCCGGAACAAGCCCGCACGCCGATCAAGGAACTGTCCGGCGGCGAAAGGGCGCGACTGATCCTGGCCCGCGTTCTGGCCCGCCCGGCCAACCTTCTGGTTCTGGATGAACCGACCAACGATCTCGACATGGAAACGCTCGATCTGTTGCAGGAACTCGTCGCGGGTTTCCCTGGAACAGTGCTGCTGGTCAGCCACGATCGCGATTTTCTCGACCGTACGGTGACCTCGATCATCGTGCCTGAAGGCGATGGCAAATGGCAGGAATATGCCGGCGGCTACGCCGATATGCTGGCCCAGCGCAAAGCCGACGTCGCTGCCCGCGCGCCGACGAAAGCGGAAAAGCCCGTGTCTTCTTCTGGTGCGGCACCGTCCAAGTCTCCATCCAACGCGAAGAAACTGTCCTACAAGCAGAAATACGCGCTGGAAACACTGCCGAAGCGCATGGAAGAAGCGCAGGCCAAGCTCGCAAAACTCGAAGCCGTGATGGCTGACCCGGACCTTTATGCCAAGGATTTCAAGAAGTTCGAGAAAACCAATCTCGAGCTCGACAAGCTGCGTGCAGAACTGGCCACTATGGAAGACGAGTGGCTGGAACTGGAAATGCTGCGCGAAGAGCTCGAAGGGGGATAGATTGCCCGCAAAGCTGAAAGGGCAGGAAATGGATCTGGACAAACAGGACTATGAAGGCGCTTGCCACTGCGGGACAGTGCGTTTCCGTGTTCGTTTGTCTGAGGGATTGCGGAGTGCCCGACGTTGCAATTGCACGCTTTGCCGGATGCGCGGGGCAGTTGCTGTATGGGCCAAGGTCGGTGATCTGACAGTCACAGCCGGTGAAGATGCGCTGACGTTCTATCAGTTCAATACGAAAGTCGCGGAACATTATTTCTGCTCGAAATGCGGGATCTACACGCATCACAAACGTCGCTCGAACCCGCATCAGTATGGCGTTAATGTCGCTTGTCTCGAAAGTATCAGCCCGTTCGATTTTGAGGAGATCCCGGTGAATGAAGGTATCCACCACCCGTCCGACGGTGGAGGATATTCCGATATTGCCGGCATTCTGTATTTCCGAGCGAATTCGGAGGAGGACGCATGAGGGGATTGTCCGGCGCCGCCGTTCTCACCGCCTTGCTCGTATTGTCGAGCGTCGTGCTTGCGCAGGCAGATGATGGTTCGGGAGTTGCCTTGCCGGTGGAAGGCAAGATGCAACTCTGGGACATGCAGGCTGAACCGCCGCGTAGGATCTCGGAAGCTCTCCCCGATCAAGTCTCCGCAGGCAGCTGCTACAGCCTGTCCGGCACCGTGCTGACGGATCAGGGCAAGACATGCTTGTCTTATTATGTGACTGATGCGCAAGGCGATCAGGCAGCCTTCCGCGTGACCGGGAAAATGTCGTTTGACGACCAGACGCCTGATCTTGCTTATCGTGGCTTGCGGCTGACGGAGGCATCGGGAATGGCCGATTGCGGCGAAAGAGATGATTGCCAAACGCTCTACATTGCCGGGTTCAGGACAGACGCGCTTGTCGACAAGGCAGTGGAACTGGCGCGCAACGGGTGCGGTGTTACCCTGGCCGGGAAGGGGATTTTCAATCTCGAATCCGTGGATCTGATTGTTGATGCCATTGAGGTGCCGTGAGTGGCGGAAAAGCCAGGGGCGGTGGAAATAGGCTAATAATCCGCAGATAAAGGACGGCGAGGAGGTGAGAAGATGCGAGTCTCGCTTGACGCTTTCCGCATTTCCCAGTATGGCACCCTTCGAATTTCCCATGTGGCCGCTTTTCGATCCTGCGCGCCGACCATCTGGTGCGGCAAGGGATCTATGGTCGAAAGACCGGCAGCTAGATAAAAGAAGAACAAGGTAGAGCCATGTCCCGCTCCTGCGAACTGACCGGCAAGGCCGTTTTGACCGGCAACAATGTCAGCCACGCCAACAACAAGACCCGTCGCCGCTTCTTGCCGAATCTCGTCAATGTGACGCTGATGTCGGAAGCCATGAATCAGTCGGTTCGTTTGCGTGTATCGGCCAATGCCCTGCGTTCGGTTGAACATCGCGGTGGGCTTGATGCGTTTCTTGCCAAGGCGAATGTTTCCGAACTGTCGCCCAAGGCTCGTTTGCTGAAGAAGCAGATTGCCAAGAAAGTTGCCGAGCAGACTGAGGGCGCGGCGGCTTAATCAGCCCGCTTTTCTTTCTGTTTGAAGGGCGGCATTGGCCGCCCTTTTCCGTTCACTGGTTCCATTACCCAGGATAAAAAAATGCTGACGCAAAAGTCGATCTGGCCCTTTGTGGCCGCCATGGCCATCGTAGTGGTTGCTTCCAATATTCTTGTTCAGTTTCCCGTTGAGGGGCAGGTCGGCAGGTTGATGCTGGCCGATCTTCTGACCTGGGGGGCCTTCACCTATCCGGTGGCCTTTCTGGTCACCGATCTTGCCAACCGACGCTATGGACCGTCCGTCGCGCGCCGCGTGGTTCTGGTCGGGTTCACGCTCGCAGTTGCCACGACCCTTGTTGTTCCGCCTGTCTTGTTCAAGCTTGGTCTGGTCCCCTTTGAACTGGAACCATGGCGGATCATGCGCATCGCCGTCGCTTCCGGCACCGCCTTTCTTGTAGGTCAGCTGCTTGACGTATCCGTTTTCAATCGCCTGCGCCGTCAGTCTTGGTGGCGTGCGCCGATCATCGCCTCGATTTTCGGATCGATCATCGACACGGCGATCTTCTTTTCGATCGCGTTCGCGGCAAGCTTCGCGTTTGTCGGGCCAAACGACGGATTTGCTCTTGAAACGGCTCCTTTGTTTGGTTTGTTCGAGCCACAAGTGGAGCGTTGGATTTCGTGGGCGCTTGGGGATTTGAGCGTCAAGCTCGCGATTGCTGTGGTTGCGCTGATCCCGTATCGGTTGATTTCGGCTCGGTGGTGGTCACAGCCCGTTGCCGCCTGAGCGGCCCCGCAATCCCTGATTGGTAACTGTCTGACGTGATACCCTGGGAACATCTCGACACGGCGACTGTCCCTGGTGGCGACGAGCCATTGCGCTTGAAGCGCCGCGGCCAGGAATATTCCATCATGCTTGGGACCAACGAGTTGATGAATAGCCGCCTTTCCGGCTCTGAAGAAGCGCTGGCAGGATTGACGATCGAGAAGCTTGGTTCGGTAAAGTCGCCGCATATTCTGATCGGCGGTCTGGGGATGGGATTTACCCTGCGTGCCGCGCGTGAAGTGCTGCCGCCCAACGCAAGGATAACGATAGCCGAGCTTGTTCCTGCAGTGGTTGCCTGGGCGCGCGGCGCGATGGCACCGGTTTTTGGGACCTGCCTCGATGATCCACGTGTGACTATTTTTGAAGGGGATGTTGCGGCGCTAATCAGGCAAGGAGGCGCGCGCTATGACGCGATCCTGCTTGACGTCGACAATGGTCCTGACGGGTTGTCACGGCCTGCTAATGACAGCCTTTATGACGGACGCGGGCTCGGCAGCGCCAAGGCTGCCTTGAAGAATGGCGGGGTTCTTTCCGTTTGGTCGGCTAACCCTGACCACGCATTCAGCCGAAGGTTGCAGCGCGCAGGTTTTCGTGTCGAAGAAGCGAAAGTGAAGGCGCATCGCGGAAAGAGTGGAGCGCGCCACATTATCTGGCTTGCGGTGAAAACCTGAAAGCAGCAGCGGCGCGCGAGCGTCACTCGGCCGTATAAACGAATTCGAGATAGAGATTGCGCTGAAAGATCGACTGATTGTCATCTGAGACCAAGGCAACACGCGTGGTGCCGTCGCTTGCTCGCCAGACATCCATGCCTTCCATATTATCGATCTGGAAACCCATATCCGCAAAAAGCAGGATGGGTCCGTCTACCGTTTGGCCGGGCTGAATATCTTTTGCCGAAAGGCGGCGAATCCGCATGGCGACGCCTTGAGCATAGGAAAACCGGCGTTCGAGGATCAGAATATCGCCATTCGGCAGAAACGCCCCGTCCGTGATGGCGAAATCGTCCGAGCGCTTCACGAAAAAAATGCCCTTGCGCGGGCCGGACAGAACTGAAGCGAACATGTTGCCGTCGGCATTCAGGCTCATCTCGGAAACAAGTAGGATCGCCCCGGCGAAAGGGCCGGCTTTCGGGCTTGCAAGCGTTGTTTCCAGACTTTGATTGCGTCGCAACTCATTGCGCGGGATCAGAATGTCGAGATCTCGTGTTGCGGCGCCCATTTGCCCGCGTTCGATCTTGTATTGCGAAACGCGGTGTTCGCGTTCGAAGCTGGCGGTCGCGATATCTCCGGCAACCGCCAGGCCTTCGGCATCGAGCTTGCGTGTCGAGTTGGCTTGTTCCGGCGGCCGGGCGATTTCTTCCATGCTGAAATCGACGACACCATTTGGTCGGCCCCGCGCATCACGTTGCATCGTGCCGAAATACCAGTAGCCACGGTCCGATACGCCCATGAAGCGGTTGCCGCCGTCCAGATATCGGAAGGCGGAGAAACTACCGAACGGCGAGCGCCCAGTCATTTCAAGGCCTCCGACAAAGCGAAGACCTCCGAAGGTCGTCGTATCTCGTCCGATCTGAAATTCATTGATCGGGCGTGTGCGAACCACGATGTCCTGGTTCGCCGCCGCTGCGCCGAAACATGGCAACAGCCCCAGAACCAGGCATGCCAGAAATTGCCGCAGCCCGTTCAACTGGTGCGTCGCAAACCGCGAGTGGTGCGTGCTGCTTGTTCTTCGAACAGCGAAGCAAGTTGCTCCGTCATCGCGCCAGCCAGCTCCTCGGCGTCCACGATCGTTACCGCACGGCGGTAATAGCGTGTCACGTCATGGCCGATGCCAATCGCCAGCAATTCCACCGGAGAGCGCGTTTCGATCAGGTCGATGACGCCGCGCAGGTGACGTTCAAGGTAATTGCCGGGGTTCACCGACAATGTGGAATCGTCGACCGGAGCGCCATCCGAGATCATCATCAGGATCTTGCGCTGTTCGGGACGCGCCATCAGCCGCTGATGCGCCCAAAGAAGAGCTTCGCCGTCGATGTTTTCCTTGAGCAAGCCTTCGCGCATCATCAAGCCAAGATTACGCCGGGCGCGCCGCCACGGGGCATCGGCCGATTTGTAGATGATATGGCGCAGATCGTTGAGGCGACCGGGAGTGGCTGGCTTGTTTTGCTTGAGCCATTGTTCGCGCGCCTGTCCGCCATTCCAGGCCCGGGTGGTGAAGCCCAGAATCTCCACGGAAACGCCGCAGCGCTCCAGCGTGCGCGCAAGAATGTCGGCACAGGTCGCGGCGACAGTGATCGGTCGACCCCGCATGGAGCCGGAATTGTCGAGCAGCAGCGTGACCACCGTATCGCGGAAATTGGTGTCGCGTTCCTGTTTGAAGGACAGCGGCTGCATCGGGTCGATAACCACGCGAACGAGGCGGGCAGGATCAAGATAGCCTTCTTCCAGATCGAAATCCCACGACCGGTTCTGCTGCGCCATCAGGCGGCGTTGAAGCCGATTGGCCAATCGTCCCACCACGCCTTGAAGATTCGCGAGCTGCTTGTCGAGAAAAGCGCGAAGCCGGTCGAGTTCTTCTTCGTCGCAAAGATCTTCGGCGCCGACCGTTTCGTCGAAGGCGGTGGAATAGATCTTGTAGTCGAACTGCCGCTCAAACTGGCTGAATGGCGTTTCCGGTCGCCGTGTTTCGCCCGGCGTTTCTGAATCGAGATCTTCGGATTCGGATTGGTCGTCGGCCGAGCTGGCAGCGGCTTCGCTTTCGCCGCCTTCTTGTTCTTCACCATCGGCATCGGCATCCTCGGATTGGGAATCTTCCGATCCGCTTTCGTCTTCGCCGCCGTCTTCGCCTTGATCCTCGCCCTGCGGTTCGTTCTCGTCCTCGTCCGCTTCGTTGTCGTCCTGCTCGTCGTCGCCGATATCCTCGGCCATATCCATCGAAACGAGCATGTCGCGTACGACACGGGCAAAAGCATTCTGATCGTCGAGGCTGTTGACCAGCCCTTCAATATCGCCGCCGGCCTTTTCTTCCACCCAATTGCGCCAAAGGTTGACCATGCGTTCGCCGCTTGGCGGAACAGTACGGCCGGTCAGCTTTTCGCGCACCATCATGGCGATCGCTTCTTCCAGCGGCGCGTCTTCTCGGCTGGACACGTCACCCAGGCTGGCCTTGGAATATTTATCTTCCAGCATGGATGAAAGGTTGTCGCCCACACCCTTCATGGCACGGGCACCGATCGCTTCCACGCGAGCCTGTTCCACAGCGTCGAAGATCGCACGCGCCTGCTTGCCTTCCGGCGCCAGCTTGTTGTGGATGGCAGCGTCGTGGCACGCTTTGCGCAAGGCCATGGAGTCGCCCAGACCGCGGGTCACAGCGACATCGTTGGCGGAGGCCTTCTTGGGCAGTTCCGGCAGGCGGGCGCGCTGCCCGGCCAGCGCCGGCTTGTCCTTGGCGAAGGACACTTCAAGCTCGTTATCACCGGCCAGAGCGCGCATGGTCACCGTCACGGCGCGGCGAAACGCGTCGCCCTCGCTGCCGCTCTTGGTCTTTGCGCGTGAATTATCGCCGGGACCTGCCATTGCCTAGTTTCCTGTCGCCGCTGGCAGATCGTTGATCTCGATCGTGTTTGCCAGGCCGATCGGCGGCCCATCGAAGAAGGTCAAACGAAGCGTGTCATTATCCGCTTCGACCGTGAAAACACCTTGCAGCAGGTAGGTTTTCTGAGAATCGTCGAGTTCGCCTGAATTGCTGTAAATCCGCGCTGGCTGGCCTGGCTGAAGATATGAAATCTCGAATTTATCATCGACCATGAAGGTCGTGAGATTGCCTTCGGCCTTCTCGTGTTCTACCGCCATCGAGATGTCGAGATTGACCGGCTTGCCGTTGGCCTTCCGCAACCAGGCTTCCAGCCGCGGAAAGTTTCCGTAGGTCAGTTCGCCGAGAACGAGCACGCGATTCGTTGCTGCAGCTGAGGCCAGACCGGCCAGCAGGAAGGCAGATGCGAGCGCCAAGCGCAACCTCCGCATATTTAGCCCAGGACCACCGCGTTCGCGGCGCTTTCCGGCAATTCCTCACCAAAAGCGCGCTGGTAGAACTCGGCCACAACCGCACGCTCCAATTCATCGCATTTGTTGAGGAAAGTGAGGCGGAAGGCGAAGCCGACATCGCCGAAGATTTCGGCATTTTCTGCCCAGGTGATGACGGTGCGCGGGCTCATCACGGTCGAAAGATCGCCATTGATAAAGGCGGCGCGCGTCTGGTCGGCCACGCGAACCATCCGGCTCACCGTTTCCCGGCCCTGGTCGTTCTGGTAATGCTTGGCCTTGGCCAGAACGATCGCGACTTCTTCCGCATGCGGAAGATAGTTCAGCGTTGTGACGATCGACCAGCGATCCATCTGTGCCTGGTTGATCTGCTGCGTGCCGTGATAAAGGCCGGTCGTATCGCCCAGGCCCACGGTGTTGGCGGTCGCAAACAGCCGGAAAGCGGGATGCGGTCGGATCACCCGGCTTTGATCGAGCAGCGTCAGGCGCCCGGAAGCTTCCAGCACGCGCTGGATCACGAACATCACATCGGGGCGGCCGGCATCGTATTCATCGAAAACCAGCGCGACATTGTGCTGATAGGCCCAAGGCAAAATACCGTCGCGGAATTCCGTGACCTGCATGCCTTCCTTGACCACGATCGCATCCTTGCCAACGAGATCGATCTGGCTGACATGGCTGTCGAGGTTGACGCGGATACACGGCCAGTTGAGGCGCGCCGCAACCTGTTCGATATGGGTTGATTTGCCGGTGCCGTGATAACCCGAAACCATCACGCGACGATTGAAGGCGAAGCCTGACAAGATCGCCAGTGTCGTTTGCGGATCGAACAGATAATCCGGATCGACATCCGGCACATGCTCGCTGGTTTGGGAATAAGCGGGCACCACCATCTTGGAATCGAACCCGAATGTGTCTTTCACCGACACGGTTGTATCCGGGAGATTGGCGCTGTCGCGGTCGAGCTTGTCCATCATGCCTCCAGGCGAAGCGTGTGGTGCACGCGCATTCGCCATCCTTCATCACTTGAAATGCCGACTTTCCTTAGACCAGTCCGTCGACCTGTGGGAACAAAAAACAATGTGCCAGACGATGTATCGCGCGAAAACGCCGAAACGAGCCTTTTTTGACCCCTTTCGTGTTGCGCGCTCAACAATAACCGGCTGCCTTCAAAAGCTTGTAGGCCTGCAGCACTTCGCGCAACCGTTCTTCGGACGCGCGATCGCCGCCATTGGCATCGGGGTGATTGCGTTTCACTTCCGCCTTGTAGCGCGCCTTCACCTCGGCTGCGGTCGCCCTCACGGTCAGGCCGAGCGTTTGCAAAGCCTTCGCTTCGAGCGGCTTGGCTTTTCGCTCCTGTGGCTTTGTCGCGCCGGTGCCGAACATCCCGTAAGGATCGCGCATCCGGTAATAACCGGCACGGCCCGAACGCATCTGCGAAACATCGGGGGCGGCTGCTGTGGCTGGGCCAGAGCTGGTTCCCATCTTCCATGTCGGGCGATGGCCGGTCATCGCTTCTTTCTGGAAGCGTGCGACATCCCCTTCGGGCACGCCCGAGAAGTAGTTGAAGCTCTTGTTGTATTCCCGCACATGCTCGATGCAGAAGCGGAAATACTCGCCCTCGCGCATGCGGCCGACAGGCGCGCGATGCGTGCCCGGCTCATTGCATCCATCCCATTGGCAGCAGGGGGCTTGCGGCTTGGCGGCGGTCTTCGATTCCGGTCGGATACGAAGTTTCTCGAAATATTTCGAATATTCGGTCATGAGTAGGCGAACTGTCTCCTGGCGTGAAACTATGCGATCTTCACGCCGTGATACAAGAATTGACATTTGCGATTTGTAGACCAGAACCCTGGTTCGGAGCGCTTTGTCGCAGCGCAAACCGGCGATTTTGGGGTCAGCGCAACAAAAGCCGCTGATCCCGAAAAAGCCGCAGCACATATGGGAGCCGGAAGCGAAAATGTCCATCCAGGAAAAGATTGAACGCAAGCTCAACGAAAATTTTGCGCCCGAACGTCTCCAGGTCATCAATGAAAGTCATCTTCATGCGGGCCATCACCATGGCGATTCGAGCCATCACGGCTCGTTTGACGGAACAGGAGAAACGCATTTTCGCGTCCGCATCGTTTCCGCCAGGTTTGATTCGATGAGTCGAATCGAACGACATCGCGCTGTTAACGACCTTCTCAAGGATGAATTGTCCGTCGACAGAGTGCATGCTTTGGCGATCGAACCGGCAGCACCGGGCGAAGCCACACGCTGGTAAATCAGGCCCGCAAGCTGTCTTGGAGGAAGCCGAGTACCTCGGAGGCCGGCACATCTTTTGCGATGAAGCTTTTTCCAATGCCGCGGGTCAGGATAAAGGTCAGCGCGCCGCGCGACACTTTTTTGTCCTGCGCGATGTAATCGAGAAGTTTCTGGGCGTCGGGCAGGCCGCCCGGCACATCGGCAAGCCGTGTCGGCAAGCCGACAGCCGTCAAATGCGCTTCGACACGCGCCGCATCATCAGGGCTTGCTTGGTTGAGTCGTGCCGAAAAGCGATGCGCCAGCGCCATGCCGATCGCCACGCCTTCACCATGCACCAGACGCGCGCTGTCATACCCCGTGGCAGCTTCCAGCGCGTGGCCGAATGTATGGCCGAGATTCAGCAAAGCGCGGTCGCCCGTTTCGAACTCGTCGCGGGCCACAACATCGGCTTTCGCCTGACAAGACAGCGCAATCGCTTGGGTGCGCGCCGCGCCGCCGGCAAAAATGTCCGACCAGTTCTTTTCCAGCCAGTTGAAGAAGTCGGGGTTGTCGATCAGCCCGTATTTCGCAACCTCGGCATAGCCGGCCCTGAATTCGCGTTGAGATAATGTATCGAGAACCGACATATCGGCCAGAACCAGCCGGGGCTGGTGAAACACGCCAACGAGATTCTTGCCCTGCACGGTGTTGATGCCGGTTTTCCCTCCGACCGAGGAATCCACCTGCGCCAACAGCGATGTCGGCATCTGGATGAAATTCATCCCGCGACGCACGATGCCTGCCGCAAATCCGGCGAGGTCGCCGATCACGCCGCCACCCAGCGCGATCACCGCATCGCCGCGTTCCAGCCGGGCGTCGAGAATGGCACTCACACAGGTTTGCAGATGCTCGAAGCTTTTCGTTTTCTCGCCGGCAGGTAAAATGAGTTCGGCGTGGTCAATGCCGCTTTTGGCCAGCGAGGTTTTCAATTGCTGCAGATGGCCGGCCGCCGCAACATTCTCGTCGGTCACGATTGCGACGCGGGCACCGTCCATGCGCAAAGCGACGTGCTCAGCTGCGGTTTCGATCAGGCGATCGCCGATCAGAATGTCATAGGCGCGGCTGCCCAACCCCACCCGGACCGTGCGAAATGCGCTGCTCGTCACCATGTGGCTTCTGTCCTGTTTGTCGCAAGATCAAGATATCTGTCGAGTGCTTCGACGACTTCGTTTGCGATCACCTCACGCTTTTCATCCCGCGATTGGACGGTAATGTCGGCCAGTTCGTAGACCGGATAGCGTTCCTGCATCAAACGGATCATCGTTCCCCGCGGATCAGGTGTTTTAAGAAGCGGTCTCGTTTGTTTTTTCGACACGCGGTCCATTAAAAGGTCGATATCGGCCTTGAGCCAGATCGAGATTCCGCTTTTGCCAATCGCCATCCGCGTTTGGGCATTCATGAATGCGCCGCCGCCGGTGGAGATGACCCCCGCACCATCGCGGATCAACCGTTCGATGACCCGGTTTTCCAATGCACGAAACTCGCTTTCCCCATAGCGCTCGAAAAGTTCCGGTATCGTCAGGCGCGACACGGCCTCGATTTCATGGTCGCTGTCAACGAAGGGGATGTCGAGCGCTTGCGCGACACGGCGTCCGATCGAAGTTTTTCCTGCGCCCATCAATCCCACAAACACAATCGCGCGTGGTCCAAGCCGGCTCACAAGCTGGTGACACAAAGGCGATGGTGTAATATCGGTCATGGATAATCCTTGTTGCGGCGACAAGCATCGCAAAAGACCGTCCACGTCAAGCGTCCGGCCTTGTCATGATGCGGCAGGCAGTTGATAAGGTGACATAAAGCGTCCTGCATCCACGAGGCTGACCGCTCCATGCCGACCTTGTTCCGGTTCGTGACCGTGATCGCCGTTTTCGTCGGTTTGGTTTATGCTGCCATGTTTGCGCTCGCGACCTTCGTGACGCCCCGTCAAACGGAAATGGTCGTGCCGGTGCCCATCGAGAATATCGACCGCGAAACCGTGTCCTCGCCACAGCAGTAAGAAACCAGTTATGCGCAGCGGGGCACGGATCGAAGCTTTTCTTGAAATGATGGGGGCAGAGCGCGGGGCCAGCGAAAACACGCTCCAATCCTACAGGCGCGATCTGGAGGATGCCGCCGAACATGTGGATGGCACTTTGTCGGATGCATCTTCCGACCAGCTGCGCGACTACATCGCATCCCTGAACAAGCGCGGTTTCGCATCGAGCTCGCAAGCCCGGCGCTTGTCGGCACTTCGGCAGTTCTTCAAATTTCTGCATGCGGAAGGGATTCGTGCCGATGAACCGACCGGCGTGCTCGATATGCCTCGCAAGGAGCGGCCGCTGCCCGTCACTCTCAGTGAAAAGGATGTGGGACGACTTCTCGACCGGGCAGCTATAGAAGTGGAGGAAGCCGAAACGGATGCCGCGAAATTCGATGCGCTGCGCATGCATGCGCAGATCGAGGCACTTTATGCCACCGGTCTTCGCGTGTCTGAGCTGGTTTCGCTGCCAGAAAGTGTGGCGCGACGCGATGAGCGCTTTTTCTTCGTGAAAGGGAAGGGCTCGAAGGAACGCCTGGTCCCGCTGACAAAAAAAGCCCAGGATGCGTTAAAGGCCTGGCTGGCGGCGCGGGCGCGTGAGCCGCGATATGGCGAGAGCCGGTTTCTTTTTCCGGCTGCTTCGGAAAGCGGGCATCTGGCACGCCAGGTTTTTGCGCGCGACCTGAAATCGCTTGCAGCGAGGGCCGGGTTGCCGAGCGTGGATTTGTCCCCCCATATCCTGCGACATGCGTTTGCAAGCCATCTTCTGCAGAATGGCGCGGACCTTCGCGCCGTCCAGCAATTGCTCGGCCATGCCGACATTTCGACCACGCAAATCTACACGCATGTGCTTGAAAAGCGGCTGATTGCATTGGTGAAAGACCATCATCCGCTTGCCGACTAGGGTCAGGCAGTCTATTTGCGTGCCAAGCCCACGGTCGGGACGAACCCGGCCCGTTCATTGCGGACGTTTCAGAATCCGAGGTTTTCGGCCAGCCATATGTATAATTATCTTGATTTCGAAAAGCCTGTTGCCGATCTCGAAGGCAAGATCGTTGAACTCAAGAAGCTGAGCGAGACGGGAGATGCCGTCAATGTGGCGGATGAAATCGCACGGCTCGAAAAGCGCTCGCGTGATGCGCTGCGCGATGCCTATAAGGCGCTGACGCCGTGGCAAAAGGCCCAGGTGGCCCGCCACCCGGATCGGCCGCATTTCGTTGACTATGTAAACGGCCTGATGACGGACTACACGCCGCTTGCCGGTGATCGCGCTTACGGCGAAGACAATGCGCTGATGTGTGGTTTTGCACGATTTCGCGGTGAGCCTGTCGCCGTGATCGGGCAGGAAAAGGGGTCCAACACCCAGACTCGTTTGAAGCACAATTTCGGCATGGCGCGGCCGGAAGGCTATCGCAAGGCGGTTCGCATCATGGAAATGGCCGATCGCTTCGGCATCCCGGTGGTAACCCTTGTGGATACGGCCGGCGCTTATCCCGGCATCGGCGCCGAAGAGCGCGGCCAGGCAGAAGCCATCGCGCGCTCCACTTCCGTTTGCCTTGGTTTGCGGGTGCCCACGGTTTCCGTGATCATCGGTGAAGGCGGCTCGGGCGGGGCGATTGCAATTGCGACGGCCAACAAGGTTTATATGCTGGAACACTCGATTTATTCGGTGATTTCGCCCGAAGGTGCGGCCTCCATCCTTTGGCACGATTCCACGCGGGCTCGCGATGCGGCGACCAATATGAAGATCACCGCGCAGGATCTGCTGGACCTTAAAGTGATCGATGCCATCATCGCAGAGCCGCTGGGCGGGGCACATCGCGCGCCTGATACGGTGATCCAGGATGCAGGCGATCAGATTGAAACCGGCTTCAAGGAACTGGCCGAAACCACTTCCGATTTCCGCGAACATCGGCGGGAAAAATTCCTGGCGATTGGGCGCACGCTTTAATAGCAGCAGCCGGGGTTTGGCTTTCGCCACAAAATTGCCGCAAGGTCAGCTTCAAGCGAAGAATGTGACGCAAGTCGCGCGACTCTTGCTGGACGGTAATCTTTCTGCAAGGTTAACGAGCTAGCATATCGCGGTGTGAGTTTGCTCACGGTCGATGCCAGGAGCCAGATGGCGCGGGATCGACGCCTTTTTGTTGAATGGATTGATCTGACGCCGTGATGTCGTTCCGTTTGCTTCGTGCCAGCCTTATCGTGTCGGCTCTCGCATTGGCCGGCTGCAACGGGTCGTTGGAAGATATCGCCCCGGCTTCGAAGGAATTGTCGCCAAAGACCTTGGCCGAGATCAAGGCTAAGGACATGACGGTAACGTCACCGATCATGGTCCGGATTTTCAAGGAAGAAGGCAAGCTCGAAGTCTGGAAGCAAAAGCGTTCCGGTCGCTATGACCTGCTGACCTCCTATGACATCTGCAAATGGTCGGGCAAGCTTGGGCCGAAATTCGTGGAAGGCGATCGCCAGGCACCCGAAGGGTTCTACACGGTCACGCCGGGCCTGATGAATCCGAATTCCAGCTATTACCTGTCGTTCAATATCGGTTTTCCGAACGCCTATGATCGTGCTCAGGGGCGCACGGGCCAGCATCTGATGGTGCATGGCGGCTGTTCGTCGTCCGGTTGTTATTCGATGACTGACGCGCAGGTCGGCCAGATCTATGCTCTGGCTCGCGAGGCTTTCAAGGGCGGCCAGACCGCGTTCCAGATCCAGGCATTTCCGTTCCGGATGACGGCCGCGAATATGGCGCGTTACAAGGACGATCCGAATTATGCCTTCTGGACGATGCTGAAGGCAGGCTATGACCATTTCGAGATCACCAAAGTGCCGCCGAAGGTCGACGTGTGTGAAAAGCGTTATGTCTTCAACCAGATGAGCGATCGCCCGCTCTCGGCCGCCGGTGCTTGTCCGTCGGCCCCGCAGCCCGAAGCGCTTCTGACAGCCTACCAGACCTATACCAAGACCTATGAAACTGCCTTTACTGTGGCTGCCAAAGGGCAAGCCAAGCAGGCGCCAATGTCGTCTATCGGCGGCGTGAAGGAAGCGGCACTGGTTGCGGAATGGAGCAAGAAGCGCGCGCGTGGCGAGCGTGTTTCCATGGAGCCACCATCCATGAATGTGGACGGTTCGATCACGCAAACCGAGCGCATGGGGCGCATCGATTCGCCGGCCGGGCGGCGCATGGCGGCATTAGACGCCGAGCGCGAAGCCAAGGCAAAAGTCGAGGAAGCCAAGAAACAAGCTGCGCTTGCCGCTGTTTTGCCGCAAGAAACTGCGGTCGTGCCGCAAGCTGTCGTCGTGCAGGCGACGGATACTCCAGCCGAACCTGTGGCACAGGCCGCGCCCAGCAAAGCGGGCTTTCTTGCCGGGCTGCGCAAGCGCATGTCTTTGGCAAACTGATCTTCGTGCCGGATGAAATTTATGATCTGCGCGGGCTGAACTGCCCGCTTCCGGTTTTGCGAACCCGTAAGCGGCTGGAAAGTCTCCCGCCGGGTGCCGAGTTGGTCATCGAAACCACCGATCCTTTGGCGGGTCTCGACATTCCGGCCTTTTGCCAGGAGACAGGTCATCGCCTCGTTTCGACGGAGAAGCTCGATGCGGGCCATCGCTTTACCATCATCAAGACTGGTTCCTCCCCATCTTGATTTCCCGGTCTGCCGTTGCGAGTAACCGCGTCGTGGTAATTGCGAGGGTGGATTATGAGATTGCAGATCGCCTTGGGAGCTTTGCTTAGTCTCGCCGGATGCGGGGAACAGTACGGGGTCGATACCGGTGAAGGACCGATGCAGCCCGGCATCTACGAAGCCACGCAGCCCGATGGTACGGTGACGCGTATGGTCTTCAAAAAGGATGGTGATTACGCCGACATGGCGGACAATGTTCCCAAGCCGATCGATCAGGGCAAATGGCGGCGCCAAGACGGCAAACTTTGTTTGAAGTCCGATGTCAGCAAAACGGAAAGCTGTTTTCCTGAAAAGGCCGAGGGCGACGATGGCAGCTTTACGATGACGCTTGGCGATGTTGTCGGCCGCTTCCGGCCCATCGCCTTGTCGCCCTGACAGAGATCATTTCATATCTTCAGGCCAGCGATCGCCAGCGGGTTTTGCGTCATTGCCGCGCGATCGGGCGTATCTGGCAAGGGGCGGTCCGTCAGCGTGGCAAAAAGCTTGCGCACATAGTCTTCCGGCACGTCCCTTGTTATCAGCACGAGCCGCGTGCCTCGCGGCCCGTCAGGCCATGCTTTCAGCCGTGTAGGCGGATGCATGATGGTCTGCACCCCGTGTAGCGCAAGGGGATGATCGCGGTCTTCCGCAAGCTCGATGATCCCTTTCATCCTCAAAAGCCGCTCACCGTAACTCGCTTGCAAAAGGTCCACGAACATTTCCACAGCCGATGAGGGGATCGGTCCGGGATGGGTGAGTGCGAAAGACCGGATACCGTCCTGAGCATCCTGCGAATGGTGTTGGTGATGGTGGTGCGTATGCGCGTGGGAGTGGTGATCGTGGGAATGGCCGTGATGATTATCTGCCGCTTCGCCCAGCCAGCGGCGGACATCGATGCTCTTTGTTTCGGGATCGTAAAGTCCGCAAACAAGCAAGGCCTGGAGATCAGACTCGCGCTGCGCATTGCGCTGTTCGGCATTGGGGTTCAACGCGGCCAGGCGATTTTTCAGAGCGGACACCTGCTCAGATGAAGCAAGGTCGGTTTTCGTGACGATCAAACGATCCGCGACCGCGACCTGCTTGATTGCTTCCGGGTAGTCATCGAGCGTTGCAACGCCATGCACGGCGTCGACCGCCGTGATCACACCATCTAGCCGCAGTGCCCGAACAAGGGTCGGATGCGCCATCAAGGCATGAAGAACGGGTGCCGGGTCGGCCAGCCCTGTTGTTTCGATCACAATGCGCTTTATTGCGGGCGCACGGCCTTCGCGCCGCCGGTCGACCAGATCGCTCAGCGTGTCCACCAATTCGCCGCGCACCGTGCAGCAAAGGCAGCCGCCAGCCAGTTCGATCACGCCGTCGGATGCGGTTTCCACCAAAGCGTGATCGATCGAGACGTCTCCGAACTCGTTGACGATCACTGCGGTGTCAGCGAGCTGTGGGTCCTTCAACAAGCGATTGAGCAGGGTGGTTTTTCCTGAACCGAGAAAGCCGGTCAGGATGGATACGGGGATCGGAAACATCTCGCTTAGCCGCCTTGTTCGACCTGAAGTGCTGCCGTTTCCGGCTTGTAGTCGGGGCGCGGCGTGGGAACCGGAACATCGGCGTAACGCGGTTGCGTCGATTTTGGTCCGGTGGCGCCGCCCAGCGCGACGCTGACCACGACGCGAGGCCGCGTCATTTCGGTCAGGAACGGGGAAGGAACGAGCGGCTTGCCCTCGGCATTGCGGGTCTTGGCAATTTCTTTTTGCGCAGCTTCCGTACATATCGAGGCGCGCATATTGCCGGCAACGGAAAGGTCGCTGCCGCTGCGAGGAAGCGATGCAAGAAGCGGAGCGGCGGCATCGGACTTGGCAAAGCCTTCGGTCAGGAGCTCCGCGGTCCTATACGCGCGCGCTTGTGAGGAAACATCGCCCAGCACAACGGCCATCAGTTTTCGGTTGTTTCGCGTGGCGGATGCAACCACATTGAAGCCGGCAGGGCAGGTATAGCCGGTTTTCATTCCGTCGGCGCCTTCGAAACCGCCGATCAACTCATTATGGTTGGGGATGACGGTATCGCCTGCCGCAATCGCCTCGATGTCGAAATAATCCTTGTATTGCGGGAAGTCGCGAAGAAGCGCGGTCGCCAGAACCGCCATGTCATGCGCGGTAGTGTAATGGTTTTCCGAATGCAGGCCGTGCGGATTCACGAAATGCGAATCGCGCATTCCAAGCCGTCTGGCTTCGCGGTTCATGCGATCCGCAAATCCGCCGATCGAACCGCCGACAGTTTCGCCGAGCGCGGTCGACACGTCATTGGCGGATTTCACCATCATGATCTTGATGGCATTGTCGACCGAAAGAACCGAGCCCTCGGGATAACCCATCTTGCTTGGCGGTTCCCTTGTGGCGCGCTTGGAAATCTCCACAGGCGACAAAAGGGTTATCTCGCCGTCCTGAATAGCGCGGAACGTGACATAAACCGACATCAGCTTGGTCAGCGAAGCGGGATACCAGCGCTTGTAAGCGTCCTGTTGAGACAGCACCTTGCCGGATGCGACATCGACGACGATCGACGGCCCAGCCAGGGCTGACTGGCTGAAGCCAGCCAATCCAGTGGCGAGAAGAAGCACGGCAAGCAGCTTTCTGGTCAAGGATCCGGTCCGCTTTTCGAGAAGATGGAGCAAGTATAGTGCGATGAGCCTTCAGGGTCCATGCGCGCTGGTTGCCTGCCTTGAGAGTTTGGCGCGAGCAAGGCAATCGGATCGCAGATCGGCTTGACCATGGTTCTCGCGCCGCTATAGCCTTTCAACATCTTGTCCGGAGTAAATTTCCTATGCCGATCTTGAACCGCGCCGCCGAATTGCAGGAAGAAGTCACAAAATGGCGCCGCACGTTGCACACGCATCCGGAACTTGATTTCGATCTTTATGAAACATCGGCATTTGTTGAAGCGCGGTTGCAGGAAACTGGCTGCGACGAGGTAGTGACAGGTTTGGCGAAAACCGGCGTCGTCGGTTTGATCAAGGGGCGCTTGGGCGATGGTCCGACGATTGCGCTGCGTTCTGATATGGATGCGTTGCCGCTCACCGAAATCACCGGCGCGCCCTACGCTTCCACCACGCCCGGCAAGATGCATGCCTGTGGTCATGACGGCCATACCGCGATGTTGCTGGGGGCTGCGAAATATCTCGCCGAAACCCGAAATTTTGCCGGCACGGTGGCGCTGATCTTTCAGCCTGCCGAAGAAGGCCAAGGCGGCGGGCGCGTCATGGTCGAAGAAGGCGTTCTGGAGCGTTTCGGGATCGAGAAGGTGTTCGGAATGCACAATATGCCGGGCCTGCCGTTGGGTCAGTTTGCGACCCGTGCCGGTCCGATCATGGCCGCGACGGCGGAGTTTTCGATCAAGATCGCAGGCAAAGGCGGCCATGCAGCGCAGCCAAACCGGACAATTGATCCCATCGTGATCGGCAGCCAGCTTGTCCAGGCGTTGCAGACGATCGTGGCACGCAACACGGATCCGATCGATTCTGCAGTTCTATCCGTGACCAAATTCCACGGTGGCGATGCCTTCAACGTCATTCCCGAAACGGTGGAACTGGCGGGAACGGTGCGCGTGCTGCGCCTCGAAGTTCAGGACGCGACACGCGCCCGCATGCAAGAAGTCTGCGCGGGCATCGGCGCGGCCCATGGCGCGGAGATCACGCTCGACTTCCGGCCAAACTATCCCGTCACCTTCAACCACGCCGACGAAGCCGGTTTTTCCGCTGATATCGCCACCGAGATCGCGGGCGCTGCCAATGTCGACCGCGAGATTGCGCCGATGATGGGCGGTGAGGATTTTTCCTATATGCTGCAACAGCGCCCCGGTGCGATGGTGTGGATCGGCAACGGAACCTCGGCTGGCCTTCATAACCCGGCTTATGATTTCAACGATGAGGCGATCCCGCATGGCATCAGCTACTGGGTCAAGCTGACGGAAACTGCGCTGGCCGCGAAATAAGCGCTTTCATCACCTTGAACCTGCTCTGTGAACTCCACGCCGGAAGCTTGCTTCCGCATGGACGAACAGGTTATGAAGCGCGTCGCGTGGTCCCGTAGCTCAGTAGGATAGAGCGGCAGATTCCTAATCTGTAGGTCGCTGGTTCGATTCCAGCCGGGATCACCATTTTACCTTATAAGATTTTGATTTTATTAAAGAAAATTCGTCGCCAAGCGGGCATCCGTTACTCTATCGCTCTTGAGCGCTGCTCAGTTGGCTCGCATTTGACGTCGACATCGAGCAGGGATGAACGAGGCTCCTCCTAAGGCGGAAGCTCGACCAAACTTCGATAAGCAGCCCTATTCAGAATAAAGCCAGCGGCGGCTAGCCGGCATTTAGACTAGCAAACCTCCATTGCATGGAAGTTTGGTAGATGATGCCTGTTCTGGCATCTCTTACGAAAATAGCTTCGGTGGCGTTCTGCACTGGAGTTGTCATGATCCATTTCGCTATTTCGCGCGCTGGCGCAAAGTTGTTTCGCAGACTAGCCGTGCCGCTCGTGCTGGGAGCTCTCACGACAGGCGCGCTGGCGCAGGAACGCGTCGTTTTCGGCACGCCTGGCGCGCTCAGCGACAATTCGCTCGCCGTTAGGATCGCCATCGACAAGGGCTTCTACAAAGAGCACGGCATCGACGCCGAGCTCGTCAACTTCAAGGGCGGCGCGCCGAGCATCCAGGCGCTGGTTGGAGGCGGCATTCAATATGCCATCGCTGCGCCAGAACACGTTACGCGGCTGAAAACCCGCGGCGTCGATGCCCATGTTGCCTTCGCGCTCCAGGGAACGCACACCTACGCCCTGCTTGTTCCGGACGCGTCGCCGGTCAAGAGTTTCGCCGATCTCAAGGGCAAGCGCGTCGGCATCACCTCCGCCGGTAGCCTGACCGAAAATCTCATCCGGCTTGAAGCCCACGAGACAGGTTTGTCAGTCGGCACCGACATTGAGGTGCTAGGGGTGGGCGTAGGTGCTGCGCAAAAAGCAGCGCTCGACACTGACCGCATTGATGCCGGCATGTTCGGCAATCTCGACGCGGTGCGGCTGGAAGGTAACGGCTACCGCGTGGCGCATGATTGGCGCAAGGTCGAGATCCCCGGCCTGGCTCTGCTCGCCCTCGACGCCTACGTGAAGGATAATCCGAAAGTCGCGCAGGCCGTGGTCGAAGCCACGCTGAAGGCGCAGAAACTGGTAATTTCCGATCATTCAGTGGCCATTGCTGCGCTTAAAGACATCTATCCCGACCTGTCGGATAGCGTTGCCGCGAGGGTCGCCGACAGCCTTTCCCGCTCGCTGGTGGAAAGCGGACGCTTCAGCGAAGCCTCTTACGACAAGCTGCAAAAGGATCTCGAGATCATCGATCCCGATTTGACGAAGGTCGATTACGCGACCGCCAATCCAGGCTTCTATCTCAACTGAATGCCTGAATGCCTGAATGCCTGAATGCCTGAATGCCTGAGTGCCTGAGTGCTTTGGCTCGATCCGAGCTGAACGAGTGCGTAGAAACTGGAATTTTTCACATGACAAATGAGCGCAGACATTTGCGGCTGGGCTTCTCGATCTGGGCGACCGGCTTCCATCCTGCGGGATGGCGCTTGCCGGAAGCCCGAGCCGACAGCACATTCGATCCCATCTTCATGCGCGACATGGCGCAGCTCGCCGAACGTGGAAAGCTCGACTTCTTCTTTATAGGCGATCGCGTCGTAGGCCTGCCAGAAACGCAGGCTCTTCATCCCAATCTCGTGACGCGACCAGAAGCTCTGACGCTCGCCGCGTGGGTGTCGGCGGTCACGACGCGCATCGGCGTGGTGACCACGGTCAACGCGACCTATTCGGATCCCTTCAACGTGGCCCGCGCGACGGCGACGGTGGACCATCTGAGTGGCGGTCGACTGGCCCTGAACATCGTCACGGGGCGCGACCCCGAGGCCGCACTCAATTTCGGCCGTTCCCAACATTGGGGCACGGATCACCGCTTCGACAATGCGCATGAATTCGTGCAAATCCTCAAGGGCCTCTGGGATTCCTGGGAAGACGGCGCGCTTGTCGGAGACAAGGCGAACGGGCTGTTTATCGACGCAAACAAAGTGCATCGCCTGAATTATCGGGGCGAGCATTACCAGGTTGCAGGCCCTCTCAACATCGAGCGGCCACCGCAAGGCCAGATCCCGCTGCTCACTGCTGGCGCTTCGGAACGGTCCAAGGATTTTGGTGCTGAATTCGCCGATGTCCGCTTCGGCACCGCGCTGCAGATCGACGCGGCCAAGGCTTATTACGCCGACATCAAGGGTCGGCTCGCGAAGTTCGGCCGCAACCCGGACGATCAGGCGCTGGTCAGCGGCATCGCCGTTTATGTCGGCCACACAGCCGAGGCTGCACATCGCAAATATCGCGAGATCCAGGGTCTTTCCATAACGGACGACAATCTTGCGCCGCTCGGTGCCGCGATCGGCCTTGACCTTGAGGGCATCAGCCAGCAGACCCCGCTCGATGAAATCGAAGCGCGGCTTGGTACGCCATCTGAAGCCGCCCGCCGCATTTTGTTCCAGGCCAAAGACAGTTTTGGAACAGACCGGCTCACAC
>JAFAGL010000221.1 GCA_023422735.1 Pseudomonadota bacterium | reverse complement strand
CCCGAGAAGCGCGTAAAAGCTTGCCGGTACGCGATTCCTTGAACGCGAGCGCGACGACAACCGCGATCGCGGCCACAACGGCGGCAACCGGAAGCCCGGTCGTTTTCGGCAGGCCGAACAAGGTGCGCGGCCCATTGGTAAAAGCGCTCCAATTGTTCATGACCGTGTAAAGCACGACAAGGAGCGCGAAGGAGGTGATCACCGCCGCCGCATCGGAAAGCCGCATCAGCGGATAGGCAAGGACCGCCGCAACAAGTGCCGCAACTCCGCCGGCAGCCAGCATGGCGGCCAGGGGAGAAATCTCGACAGCCTGCATGAACTCGTAAAGATCCGGTAGGGCCATACCCTTCATCTGAGCGGGAATCGTCAAAACGGCAGACGTATAAGCGCCGATACCCATGAACCCGATATGCGCGAAAGACAGAAGGCCCGAATTGCCCATGAAGGTTTGCAGGCCAACAACCAGAACCAGGGAGATCAGAAGATTGGTGACGATGCGGTCATAAAGGCGAATGCCGAGCAAATGGCTGCCAACAGCAATCAATGCGATCACAGCAATCAGGATGAGGGCGGTCAGATAGGAATGCTTCATCGGTTCCGCTCCTCAGGTGCGCTGGCCGGTGGCCGGACCCTTGATAAGCCCTTCGGGCCGCCACAACAGGATCAGGATCACCAGGCTGAAGGTGAACGCATCGCGGAACTTCAGAAGATCCTGCGACAAAGTATAGTTCAAGGTCGTGTCAATCAGCGCCAGCAGGAAGCCGCCGACCACCGCGCCCGGCAAACTGCGCATGCCGCCAATGACAGTGGCGATGAAGGCGACGAGTAACGGTTCAAGTCCCACGCCGGGAACAACCGTGCCGATGCGGCCAATCCAAAGGAGGCCAACGACACCGGCGAGAAAGCCCGACAGCGCAAAGGCCGACGAGATGATGAGGTTTGCCGGAACGCCAAGCATGCGTGCCATAGTGAAATTCGTTGCGGCCGCACGCATGGCGATCCCGAGCGTCGTTTTGCGCATCAGAAAAGCGACGGCGCCCAGCAGTACGATGGAAGCGGCGATGGTGATGAGGTTGCGCACCGGCGTAATTGCTCCACCGATCGAAACCGTTTGCGAAAAGATATCGGGCAGCGGCACTCGGCGCGGGCGAGGGGAAATAAAGAGCAATGCGGCGTTTTGCAGGAGATTGGAAAAGGCAAAGGAGGTGATCAGCACGGCTGTCACCGATTTCGCCCGGACGGGACGGAAAGCGATATAATCGGTAAGAATACCGAAGACGACCGCCATGCCCACGGCAAGCGCCGCCATCAGCAACCATGGCAAGCCGGAGCCGCTGGTCAGGAACATGGTGTATCCGGCGACCATGATGAGTTCGCCATAGGCGAAGTTCACGAGACGCAGAATGCCGTAGATGATGACAAGGCCAAGCGCCATCAGCGCATAGGCTCCACCCAGGCTGAGCACGTCGATGACGAACTGGATTGCGAAAGCCATGATCAGCCTCCCAGATAATGTGCGCTGAGATCGGCGGTGGAGCGGATCTCGTCGGCAGTGCCTGACGCAACGATCTCGCCGAGACGCATCACATAAGCGCGATCGGTCACGGCCAGCGCCTGGTTCACATTCTGCTCGACAAGCAGGATGGTCAGTCCCGACTTCTTGAGGGTCTCGATCATCTCGAAAATGCGTTCGACGATGGCGGGCGCCAGCCCGAGCGATGGTTCATCGAGCAACAAGACGCTTGGTCGCGCCATCAGAGCGCGTGCGATCACAAGCATCTGCTGTTCGCCGCCCGACAGGGTGCCTGCTGCCTGGGGTGCGCGTTCGGCAAGACGCGGAAACAGCTCATGCAGCCGTTCGAGGTTCTCGCGATTGCCTGCCGGGTCGCGGCGATGGATATAGGCGCCGAGCACCAGATTCTCCGACACCGTCAAATCCGGAAACACGTCGCGGGTTTCCGGAACGGTGGCAAGGCCGGCCCGGATGACCCGTTCGGGAGCGCTGGACGTGATATCTTTCCCTTGAAGGGTGATCGACCCGCCCGATCTCTTCAAAGCGCCGGCGATCGCCTTGATGGTAGAGGATTTACCCGCGCCGTTTGCACCAAGAAGGCTGACGAGTTCACCCGCGCCTACGCTGAAGCTGATGCCCCGAACGGCCCGGATCGTCCCGTAGTTGACCGATAGATCGCGCACTTCAAGCATGAGCCGCTCCCTTGCCGAGATAGGCCTCAATGACGGCAGGATGGCTGCGGACATGGGCGGCATCGCCTTCTGCGATGGTTCGGCCCGAGGAAAGCACATGCAGACGGTTACACAACCGCATGATGAGACCCATATCGTGGTCGATGATAATGAGACCGAGATTGCGGCTCCTGGGCAGCTCGGAAAGCATCTGCAGCAATGTTTCAGTCTCGGCAGTGTTCATGCCGGCGGCGGGCTCGTCGAGCAGCAGGAAGCGCGGTTCGGCGGCCAGCGCTCTGGCAATCTCGACGCGCCGCTTGTCGCCATAGCTCAGGCTCTCGCCGAGCTCGTCTGCCTTGCTGGAAAGCCCGAGTTCTGCCAACAGTTTGAGCGACCGTTCCGCGCTTTCGGCGCGTGATGCGCCTTTGGCGAGTGCCGCAGCCTCGACATTTTCCAGAACCGTCATGCCGTTGAACAGGCGCACGATCTGGAAAGAGCGGCTGACCCCGGCGAGCGCGATCGCACGCGGTGACAGGCCGGACAAGGTGACATCGCCAGCCTGGATCTGCCCGCCGGCGAGCTTCACCTGGCCAGTGATCGCATTGAGCATGGTGGTTTTGCCGGAGCCGTTCGGACCGATCAGTCCGAGAACTTCGCCAGTGGTGACGGACAGCGAGACGTGGTCGAGCGCGCGGAGGCCGGTGAATTCCACCGACACGTCCTTTACCGCGAGACGGGCTTCAGACATGGCATTTCCGAAATAAGAGGGCCGACCCGCAGGTCGGCCCGAGCAGGAGGATCAAGGCTTCGGCAGGGATTCGGGCTTGCGCCAGCCAATGAAGCTCGGCTCGCCGGCCTTGAGTTCAACCAGAGCTGCGCCCTTGTTCGGAACGTGGCCTTCGTCGTTTGTGCCGTAATCGAGCTCTCCGGTCAGCAGCTTGAACTGACCGTCTTCCAGCGCCTTTGCCAAAGCTGCGCCTTCGGTGGTGCCGGCTGCCTTGATGGCTTCCGCGATCAGCATGATCGTATCCCATCCTGTCGAAACGAAGGAGGTGTCCGGTTCACTGCCGTACATCTCCTTATACAGTCCGGTGAACTTCTCCATTTCAGGATCCGCGCCGGCGCCCATCCAGGTGTGGGTCACGAAATAAACGTCGTTGCCGAATTTCTCGCCGAGCGTTTCATGCATGGCCGGATCATCATAAGCATCACCGCCGAGAACGGGCGCATCATAGCCGACTTCACGCAAGGCACGAATGATCACGCCGATATCCGTGCCATAGGATGAGATGAAGATGACGTCCGGCTTCTTGCCAAGAGCCTGGAGGCGCGAAAGCTGGGCGGAGAAATTGTTGTCGCCATTGGTGTAGGTGTCTTCCAGCAGGATTTCCCCGCCATTCGACTTGAACTGCTCGACGAAATATTTTGAAAGCGACTTGGTGTAGGCGATGAACTGGTCGGTCACCACATACGCTGTCTTCCAGCCCTTTTCCTTGACCGCGAAATCGGCTGCCGTCGCGCCCATCGTGGTATTCCACATGGACAGCGTAAACTGCTTGTCGCCCAGCGACCACGAGGAATAAAGCGGGTCGGAAGCGCAGGTCGAGATACCGACGATATCAGCCGCCTGGGCTTCGCGACTGGCCGGCGATCCGAAGTCAAAATCGCAGGGGGCGACGATGACCTCCGCGCCTCTGTCGATCAGTTCAACAGCCACATTGCCGACGGTGACCGGATCGGATTTTCCATCGATATTGACGAACTCGATCTGCTTGCCCAGCACACCGCCATTGTCGTTCAGATATTTAACAGCCACTTTCGCGCCGTTGAAACCGGGTGTGTCAAGCGGAGCCTGAATTCCCGTCATTGAAAGTGCGCCGCCGATCAGGATTTTCTCGTCGTCGGCATAAGCAGACGAGGAAGCCAAGGCAATTGCCGCTGCCAAAAGCAAATTGGATTTATTCACGGTTATAGTTCCCCTCAATGAAGTAGTTCTGGATTGACCGGCCGGTTTTACTTATTTTCTCTCTTGTCGCGGTCTGGAAAACTTTTGGCAGTCGTCAGCGCTCAGCAATCTGATCGCGTCGCTATTTGCAAACGTAAACATCAAGAGAACCCGTTATAAGCCACAGTTGGCAAAGCTTTCAGTTCAACATTGAAAGAAATTCTCTGTTCGCAGTCAATTCGATTTTCCCGTGAAGCAGCGTTTTCACAAGAAACCTTCATCACGGGCACCACGGATGTGACACGATGAAAAATGGATAGTGTTGACAATGATCCGCTTTGAATCCGGGAGGCGGATCTCGACCCGCCGGCCAGTCTTCCGCTCCGCGAGGTGGATTGAGCATGCCGTGTCGTGCTCAATCCAGCCCGAGCAGTGCAAGACTGTCGCGATGGATGATCTCCTCGATCTTGTCCAATGGGACACGCGGCATGCGCGTGCCTTCGACGATGTCGTTGACGCTCCGCAAGCCGGCCATGGTCTCGGCCGGCGTCGTAACCGGATAATCGGACCCGAAAAGTACCTTGTCGAGAATATTCCATTCCGTTGCGCGGATAAGCGCCTCGTAATGCGTGAAGGGACGATAAAAGAGGCCGGAAATGTCGGTGTAGACATTCGCATGTTTGCGCACCACGACCGTAGCGTCCGCTGTCCATGGATGGCCCATATGCGCCATGATGATCTTGAGATCCGGATAGCGGCTGGCGATCTCGTCGATGGTCATTGGATGCGCAGCGGGAATCGGCGCGGACTTCACCGCCGAAGTGCCGGTGTGAAAAAGGATCGGTAATCCATGGCGCTCGGCATATTGATAAACCGCGAGCGCGCGTCGATCCAGGGGATCATAGGCTTGATAGTTGGCACCCAGTTTGACGCCTCGCAGGCCCAGGTCAACGCGGCTGCGCTCCATCTCGTCCATGGCCTCGACATCGTAGGGGTGGACACACATGAAGCCAATGAGCTCGTCCGGGTAGGCGTCCACGAACCGCGCGGTAAAGTCGTTCGCCTTGTCGGCCACATCGCCTTCATCGCGGGGACCGTTGCTCCCGCCGACCCTTTCGCCAGGCTCCCAGGCGATGCCGAACACGATCGACTTGTCGACGACCGACTGCGATTCGCGATACTCGGCCCAAGAGAAGTTCGAGTTACGATCCGTATCCGGCCGCCAACTCGTGTTGACCCTGCGCTTGTCGGCGGGAACCTTGTCACGATATTGTGGCGTATGCGTATGAATATCGATGATCATGCTCGGTCCTTTTCGTCAAAGCTTGATGCGATTCGGCCCGTCGTTGCGCCCAGCAATATCGTTTGAACGATTGATCTCGGCATGAAGGGCGCACTTCTTCGGGCAGAAGACTTCGCTATATACGATTTAACGTTATAGCAATTTATCAAGCATCGCACGGATTGCAACGCCTGATATTATCGTCTGAACAATGTTGAACCGCCCGCTTGATCGAAGCGGGTTTCCTGCATCATCAACCGGGCCGAATGAATACTGCGGACGAACTGTCAGACGCAGGCATCAGGCTGCGCACAGTTCCGTGCGCTTGTTCGTCCGCAAAGCCTCTCAAATCTGCGCGGCGTCGCGGAACCCCGAAAGAAATGCGGTCAGGTTATCTCCCAGCGCATCGCATAGATAACCGCCTTCTTGAACGATAACAGTTGCCGTTCCTATTCCCCCACAGCGAGCACCGATCTGGCGGAAACATTCCGTTGAAACAGCAAGGCCGCCAAAGGGATCACCTTCAAACGCATCCAGCCCGAGTGCAATCACAACCGCGCCTGGCGCGAAGGCCGTGATACGCTCCAATGCCGCGTCGAGTGCCGCCAGAAACGTCGCATCGCGCGAGCCGCGCGGCAAGGGCAAGTTGAGATTGTAACCAAGCCCCTGAGCCTCGCCGCGCTCCGAGGCGTGGCCCCAGAAAAACGGATAAAAGCTGACAGGATCGGCATGCAGTGAGACGGTGAGCACATCGTCGCGCGCGTAGAAGATGCCTTGAGTGCCGTTGCCGTGATGAAGGTCTACATCGAGTATCGCGACACGGTCATGCCGCGCGCGCAACTGTTGTGCGGCGATGGCTGAGTTGTTGAGGAAGCAGAAGCCGCCGGCAAGATCGGCGAAAGCATGATGGCCCGGCGGGCGACTGAGCGCATAAACGGCCCGTTCATCGCCGTTGAGCACCATACGCGCCGCATGCGTGGCCGTTTGGGCGCTCCAATAAGCGGATTGCCATGTGTGTTCCGAGATCGGGCAGCTGGTGTCTGCCATGTGGTAGCCGGCCTGCCCGGCGGCCGAGGAGGGATAACAACAGTCACGGCGACTGGGGTGGACATTCGGGATCACTTCTGCGGAAGCGGCCGGCTGTTGCTGCCAGCGTTCATATATGGTCTGCAGAAAGCGCAGATATTCAGGCGAATGGACTGCCGCTGCCGGTCCTGATCCGTAATCGCTTGGCGTGATCTGTTCCAGGGAGGCCGCAACAGCACCATTCAGCAAACGATTGACGCGCTCAGGCAATTCCGGATTGGGCTGCGGCGCTCCGGATGAAAGGAAATTCCTGGGATCGTGTAAACGTTGGGTATCGTGAAATACGAACTTCATCGTGGTTCCGGATGGGAAAGAATACGGACTGGCTGGGCGACGCGGCCGCAGCCTTGGGATCAGGAATGCAACTTTCGCTGCCAATGCGTGCCCATTGCAGCCGACCGCGACAAAATACCTTGGCAGGCGGCTGGGTGGTGCGCTGCCATGTCAGGCCTGCGCCTTTACAAGTGCACAATCGCGGCCCTGGATTATCGCGCGCACCATCTCACCGCGACGATGAGGACGCGCTTCAATGGGGTTCAGCGCCTGCATGTCTCGCCCGTTGATGGTGACGAAGTAGCGAGCCGCCTGACCTTGATAGTCGACGGTCTTAACCTCGCCCGGCAATGCAAGAGCGCCGTCGTCCGGCGCATTCTCGGCTGACGGGGCCAGTTTCAACCGCTCGGCGCGGATCACGGCCAGCGCGTTAGAGCCCGGCTGCAGGTCCAGACCCCGCGTGGCGGGCATGCGCAGTGGGCCCAGCCCATCCACGGCAACCTCGATGTTCTGGTTGTCACGCGACACGACCTTGCACGGCATCAAATTGGCATTGCCGAGAAACCGCGCGACAAAGGCCGAAGATGGTGCGGTATACACGTCCTCCGGCGCGCCGATCTGCTCGACATGGCCAGCGCTCATCACCACGATGCGGTCGGACATCGCCAGCGCTTCCGATTGGTCATGGGTGACGAAAACCGTCGTGATGCCCAATTGCGACTGGATGCGTTTGAGCTCCACCCGCATATCCTCGCGCAGGTTGGCATCAAGGGCCGAAAGCGGCTCATCGAGCAGCAGGACATCAGGTTCTATGACGATCGAGCGTGCCAAAGCGATACGCTGCTGTTGTCCACCGGAAAGCTGCCGCGGATAGCGATCCGCCACCTGAGGAAGCTGCACAAGATCGAGAGCCCGTTCAACGCGCTGCTTGATTTCCGAGCTTGGCACATTGCGATATTTGAGCCCAAAGGCGACGTTATCAAAGATCGTCTTATGCGGAAACAGCGCATAGTTCTGGAACACGATCCCAAGATTGCGCTTGTGGATCGGCAGCCGTGTAACATTGCGCCCCTTGATCTCGATCTCGCCTTCGCTGGGATCGAGCAGGCCCGCGATCATGCGCAGCGTCGTCGTCTTACCGCAGCCAGATGGTCCCAAAAGCGTGATGAAGCTGCCTTCTGGTATATCAAGGTCGAGCCGATGGACCGCAGTCACGTTGCCGAACCGCTTGACGATTCCTTTTAGCGCCACCGCGCTGGCTGAACTTTTCACGACGTCTCCTGCTCCCGAAGAGTGATGCCGCAGAGCTTGGCGCTCTGCGGCATTTGATGCGATCAGTAGCCGCGTTCGACGCGCGAATACTGCTTCGACCATTCAGCTTCATGGCCGTTCCAGTAATCGGCATTGAAGAAGTTAAGGCCTGACAGCGTGCCTCCCGGGTCGAAGGCAGGGAGTTCCTTCACCATGTCGGTAAGCTCAACTTTCTGAGGGTCGAGCGACGGCGGATAGGACTGACCTTCGGCGACCGCGATCGCGACTTCCGGCTCAAGCATGAAGTTGACCAACTCCTCGCAGGCTTCCATTGGGCTGCCCTTGATGATGAAAATGCATTCCTGCCAACCCAAGCCGCCCGGAGGGTCGAAATATCCGATGTCATGGCCTTCATTCTGCATCGCCTTGATGCGTCCGGACCAGCCTTCGGTGACGTAGATTTCTTCTTCTGCAAGCAGGCTCATCAGTTCGGCGCCCGAGGCCCAGTATTTCAGCACGAGATCGCGATTTGTGCGGATCGCATCCCAAACCGCCTCGATGTCCTCAATGTTGTTGGGGTCTTGTTCGGTCTGGAGCGCGCCGTACCAGATGCGTGTTTTCCAGTCGCTCCAGCCGCCGATCTTGCCCTTGTGCGCCTCATCGATCATCACCTTGACGCCCTTCTCCTTGACTTCGTCGTCGGAGATGAACTTTCGATTATAGGCGATGCTCGTCGTGCCGTAGTTATATGGCACCGCAGATAGCTTGCCGCCGGTGATGTCGCGGAACAACTTCTGCAAGGCGGGAATGACGTTTTGCAGGTTCGGGATATTGTCCTCGTTGATTTCCGAGGTGAGGCCGAGTGAGTGATAACGTGAATAGTCGAACACACCCGACAGATGCGCGAGGTTGAACTCGCCGTCCTGGCTCGCCCGCACGCGTGCCAGATACTCGTCCGCGCCGCCGAAAGTGCCGTCGACGACCTTGATGCCGGTCTTTTCCGTGTAGGGATTGAAGGCGTGCTCGCGGAACGCTTCCGAAACCACTCCGCCCCAACCGTCAAAGCGGACTTGCGAAGGTGTGGCTGCGCGCGCAAATTTGGTGAATGGGCTGCCCATAACCCCGAATGCGGTGGCCGAAGCGCCAATCAGGCCAAGGAAATTGCGGCGACTGACATCGCCGTGCCGATAGCGGTCGAGCAGTCGTTCATAGCGTCTGGTATTGTCCATCTTTAGTCTCCCCTTCGATTGCCTGAGCCCGCTGTGACGTGTTGGAGTTGCGGGCGATGCTTCTGTTATCTGCGCCGCGCCGCCATCCATCGCGCTCCGGCCATGCCGAAGATCGGCAGCGCCACTGTCAGGACGATCATCACGGTTCCCAGCGCGTTGATTTCTGGCGAGATGGAATTGCGCAGCATTGCGAAGATCTGGGTCGGCACTGTTTCAACGCCGCCAGGCTTCCAGAACATCGTGCCTGTGATGTCGTCGAACGAGATGGTGAAGGCGAAGATCATGCCTGCGAAGACGGCTGGCATGAGCAAAGGCAGCGTGATCGCAAAGAAAGTCTGGATCGGGCCGGCTCCGAGGCTGAGCGCAGCTTCCTCATATTCGCGCCGGATCGATACGAGCCGCGCTTGCACCACCAGAAGCACAAAGGGTAGCGTGAAGATGACGTGGCCGAGAAGCAGCAATGCGAAGCTGCGCGGCAGGTTCAACCACCGCAGAAACAGCAGAAGAGCGACCGCCAGAACCACCTCGGGGATCAGGATCGGCGCGATCAAAAGCGTGGTGATCGCATTCTTGCCGCGGAACTGATAGCGCACCAGCGCAAGCGCTGCGAGAACGCCGATGATCGTCGAAAGGAAGGCTGTAAGCGCTCCAAGAAGGAGCGAGACGCGGAAAGCGCGCACGATCGCATCATTGTTCCAAAGTTCGACGAACCAGCGGAAGCTCAGACCTTCCATGGGAAAAGAGCCGAACTGGCTGGAGTTGAATGAAAGCAACACCACCACGCCCACTGGCAAGAACATGAACAGGTAGACGGCAATCGTGTAGAGCCTGAGGAAAAACCAGCCGGACATCGCGCTAACCACCGAACGACTTGGCGATCTGGCCGAGGCCGACCAGACGGTTGTAAACGGCGACGATCGAACCCAGCACCAGCAAAAGCACGATCGACAGGGCAGAACCGAGCGGCCAGTTGAGCTGGGTTATGATCGCCTCGAAGACCAGATTGGCAAACATCGCGTTGCGCGGCCCTCCAAGTACGAGCGGCGTGATATAGGTGCCGGCAGCCAGGACAAAGCAGAGGAGTCCGCCGGCTGCCAGCCCAGGCAGGGACAGCGGCAAAGTCACTTCTCGGAACGTTTGAAAGCTGGTCGCGCCTAGCGAGCGCGAGGCGTCGGCCAGGTTCCGATCGATCGCATCCAGGCTCACATAAACGTTGAGAACCATGAAGGGCAGCAGGAAGTGCACGAGGCCCAGGATCACCGTGCCCTCATTGTAAAGCATGCGCACCGGTTCCGAAACGATACCCAGCGCCATCAACATCTGGTTCACCGCGCCGCTGACGCCGAGGATATTGATCCAGGACATGGTCCGGATGATGTAGCTGATCCAGAAAGGCAGGATCAGCAACAAAAGCAGCAATGTCTTGAACCGCGTCCGCGACATGGCAATGAAATAGGCCGGCGCATAGCCCAGCAATGCACAAAGCACTGTGGTGATGGCTGCGATGCGCAACGTCGAAAGAAGAATGTCACGATAAAACGGATCCGAGGTGACATTCTGCCAGTTGTCGAGGTGAAAGCCGGGGATTTCCGCGCCCGTCGATGAGCGGAGCCAGAACGAATAGACCAGCACGAAGAATACCGGCACCACCAGCAGGAATGCGATCGCCAGAAGAGCTGGCGACAGCAATATCCATGGGCGCGTGACGCCAGCTTTATCTCCCATTTTTCCGTCCGTATTGAGGGGGCCGGTTCGCTTAGCCCATTAACATTCGGGAACAACTTGACTCATGATGGGATCATTCTCAAAATAAATAATGGAAATGGTTGATATAGTCTGAGAGAATGCGACCATGCGCGATCATCTTGCTACTCCCCCGTCCCCTTCCGGACGCATGGTTTGGAACCTCGACTGGAATCTCATTCGCACCTTCCTGGTCATTGTCGATCAGGGAGGGATTACCGCCGCTGCGAATGCGTTGAGATTGAAGCAGCCGACTGTTTCGAATGCCTTGCGGCGACTCGAGGAACATCTCTCGAAACGACTGATACTGCGTGGCTCCGGCAGTTTCGAAGTTACGCCTGCCGGGCGATTGCTTTACAATGAAGCGATCGAGATCTTCGGCAGCATTTCACGGCTCGGCACGTTGATCCGCGACATGGACGAGGAGGTCACAGGTCACGTAACGCTGGCGCTTGCAAGCCACGTGGTTTCTCCCCTGCTTGATGATGTTCTTTCACAATTTCACCAGCAGCATCCTCTTGCCACGCTGGCGATCGACGTCATCACAAGCAGCGACGCAATCAACGCTGTGCGGCAAAGACAGGCGAGCTTGAGCATCAGCCTCGTGCATGAGAAGCAGCCTCGTCTTGAATATACAAAGCTCTTTCGGGAATATTTCGGCTTTTTCTGCGGGCCACGCCATCGTCTTTTCGGGCGCGAAGATCTGTCGCTCAGCGACCTTCGCGGCGAAACGTCAGTCTCCTTCAAGACCGATCGGCTGACTGATGCGTTGCGCTCCGTGGCCCTGTTGCGTGCGCAGATACGTTTGGAAGATCGTGTCGTGGGGGTGTCATCCAGTCTCGAAGAGGTGCGCCGGATGATCGTTGCGGGCATCGGCATCGGAGCGCTGCCGATCCATGTGGCGCAACGCGATGTTGACTCCAGCCTTTTGTGGCGGTTACCACCTTATGAAGAGCCCCCGGCGGTTGACATCTATATCGTCACCAATCCCGGGAGCCGCCTCAATCGCGCAGAAACAAGCTTTATCGCACTTCTTCGCCAAGCCGTGGCAAACACGCCATTTGCTGAGCGCGATTATTGTTGAAATTCAATCTTCTACCGCAACAGCGCAGAAATCCTGTCTGCGACTTGGCGCAGAGCCTGGTCGCGGTCTCGGCGGCGATGCCAGGCAAGCGAGAGTTTGAAAGCGTCGGCGGGGATCGGTGGGGTAAATATCGCGAGGCCTGGAAATATCCTGGTTATCCGCATAGGCAGCATGGCGATCATCGAGGTCGAGCGGAGGATCGGTGGCACCATGCGCTGGAGATGGCGCAAGGATGCTCACGACATCCTGCTCGACCTCCAGTTCAGTCCATTGCTAATTCGGCAAACCCGGCATTGCCGAACCCTGCAAACGCTCTCGGACCTCTTCAGGTGTCGAAGCAT
>JAFAGL010000058.1 GCA_023422735.1 Pseudomonadota bacterium | reverse complement strand
GATGCGGTGGCCATAGGGCGCGCAGCCGCTTATAGCGTTGCAGCCGGGCAACCGGGTGTGGAGCGCATGCTGGATCTGTTGCTCGACGAAATCCGCAATGGAATGCAGCTTGCGGGCGTTCCAAAGTTTACCGATATCAAGGCTGATTTACTGTCGTTTAAATGATGACGCATCTAGATGCGCGTAGCCTGCCCAGATCGCGTTAGCGGCGTAATCCAATCACAGACACATCCCGGTTACAGGGATGTGGCCTGGTGCGGTGTTGCCGCTTCGGCGAGTGGATAATCGACGATCTCGATAGCATGTCCGGGGTTGGCCATTGTCGTAATCGATGAGGGCGCCTGCTGGATCAGCGTTTCCCGAAGAAGTTCGAAATTGATTTCGGATATCGAATAGCCGTGCTGGACACAAAGAGCGGCGGCCGTCCCGGCACCTTGCCCCATCGCCATGCAGGTCGCCATCACCCGCACCGAGCCGAAGCCTGAGCCGTCGGCGCTGAGGCATCGGCCGGCGGCGATCAGGTTTTGGCTGCCCTGCGGGATCAGGCAGCGTAGCGGCACGTTGTATTCCTGGCGCGGAATGACAAGTCCGTTCTGCTCCGATAGGACGGCTCAACCGGCAAGCAGGCCCAGCAGGCCACCGACACCGCCGGCCAGAACCAGGGTGGAGATGCGCACGATCAGCGACACACGCGTGCCGGCTATCATCTCGGCGAAAAGGTCGAACCGAGTTCGTCCGTACAGAACAGGGCCATGCCGCTAGTTGGCGAAACCGTTCCCGGCGGTTTGAGCCGCATCAAGAGATCATCAAGGAGCGCATCGTTCCCGAATTGATCGTGCGAGCCTCATCAACGAGGTAGTTTCGGCGCGATTCGATCAGTGATCTACGATCAAGATGGCCCGGAAGTCGTTGACATTTGTCAGTGTCGGACCTGTCACGATCTGCGCTCCTATCGCGGCGAAAAATCCGTGCGCATCGTTGGTGTCGAGTGCCTTCCGAGGGTCGAGACCTCTCCGGCTTGCCGTATCGAGCGTCCGAGGTTCGATAAACGCGCCCGCGACCTCGGCGGCTCCGTCCACGCCATCCGTATCACAGGCAATGGCGTAAATCCCCGATGCGCCGTCGAGCGCGAGCGCCAAAGCGAGACAGAATTCTGCATTCGGCCCGCCGATTCCATCGCCGCGACGGGTGACTGTCAGTTCCCCGCCTGAAAGCAACAAAAACGGCTGAGAGCCCGGCTTTCGACCGGCTTGCAGCTGCAGCACTATCGCGGCCTGCTCGGTCGCGACATCACGCGCTTCGCCTTCTATTGCATCGCCGAGTATCCGGACGTCGCAGCCGTGTTCCTGTCCCAATTGCGCAGCCGCTTCCAGCGATCGCGACGGAGCCGCGATAATCCGGTTTTCTACCCGGGAAAGGCGGTGGTCGCCGCTGCGGATTGTCCGGCCTGAAACGGATAGCGCTTTTGCCACCGAGGCTGGCACATCGATGCCCCAGCGTTTCAGGATGGCGCGGGCATCTTCTGGCGTGCTCATGGCGCCTACGGTCGGCCCTGAGCCTATGATGGCTGGATCGTCGCCCGGTACGTCCGAGATCATCAATGCCAACATTCTTGCCGGGAACGCCGCGGCAGAAAGTTGCCCACCTTTGACACGGCTCAACTGTTTACGAACCGCATTCATCTCGCCAATCGGGGCCCCGGATGCGAGAAGGGCGGCGTTGACTGCCTGTTTTTCTTCAAAGGTCACGCCGTCGACAGGCGCACAAAGCAGGGCGGAAGCTCCGCCAGAAATCAACGCAAGAACAAAATCATCTTCGCCAAGACCATTGAGCAGATCCAGCATGCGCCGGGTCGCGGTGACGCCATTCTGATCGGGCACGGGATGCGCCGCTTCCACTATTTCGATGCCTTGGCATGGGCGGGCGTGACCGTAGCGAGTGATAACCAGACCTTCACATGGTCCCCACGCTGCCTCCACCGCTTCAGCCATTCTGGCACTAGCTTTCCCCGCACCGACCACAACAACGCGACCCGATGGCTTTGGAAGCAAATTTTTGCCCACCATCCGCATCGGATCTGCAACTTCAACCGCCTTGGCGAACAGGTCGGCAAGCAGCTCTGTCGGGTTGGGGAAAATCATGTGAGCTCTTTCGAACCGCTTGGTTCAGGATGAAAGCGCTCGACCGGTTTGCGTTTCGAAGATGCGCAAGCGTGCAGGATCGAATGTGAGGCCGATACGCTCGTTGTTGGTGACCTCAATCTGAGGCGGTGCGACTATGCAGATCCGGCGTCCGCTGGGAAGTGCACAAGTGAGCACTGTTTCTGAGCCGGTACGCTCAACAAGAGATATGTTGGCGCAGAGATTTGTGGTGTCCGGCGGAACAATCTTCATATCGTGGGGCCGCACTCCCAACGTGATTTCTGAAGGCGCTGTAGAGTTCAACGTCGCGCCGGTCGGAACGGATCCATCTTGCCCGAGATCGAGAGTTCCTTCCCTCCGCGTTCCCGGCAAAAGGTTCATTTCCGGGCTGCCTAGAAATGTTGCAACGAACAGGTTCGCCGGGTTTGAATAGAGCTCAAGCGGTTTGCCAGCTTGTTCAATCTTGCCATCGCGCATGACGACAATTTTGTCCGCCATCGTCATTGCCTCGATCTGGTCATGGGTGACGTAGACTGTTGTTGCTTTCAATCGGTCGTGCAAGCTGCGAATCTCCGCGCGCATCTGAACACGCAGTTTAGCGTCGAGATTGGACAACGGTTCGTCGAAAAGAAAAACTGCAGGATCGCGTACAATCGCCCGACCCATGGCAACACGTTGGCGTTGGCCTCCCGATAGCTGGCGCGGTAGCCGCTCCAGAAGCGGATCAAGGCCCAGAATTGCGGAAGCCTTGGCGATTTGTTGGTTAATGGTCGCCTTGTTGGCATTCGAGAGTTTCAACGAAAATGCCATGTTTTCCCGGACATTCATGTGCGGGTACAGGGCATAATTTTGAAACACCATCGCTATATTACGATCGCGAGGTGAAAGCTCGTTGACACGCCGTCCAGCGATCTTCAACTCACCCTCGTCAATGGACTCCAGGCCTGCGAGCATTCTTAGCAGGGTCGACTTGCCACAGCCGGATGGTCCGACAAGAACGACAA
>JAFAGL010000200.1 GCA_023422735.1 Pseudomonadota bacterium | reverse complement strand
TGCGCCAATATCGAGGCCGCGTTGGCTCGCAATCTTGCCCACGCGTAACCCGAGGTAATGGTTGCCCCGCTTTTCGGCCTGTACGGCGAGGAGTGCCAGTTCGCCGGGGCTGTTCAATTGTTCGGCCAAATCCCGATAAAGCCCGTCGGCGCGCCAGGCATGACCGGCGGCCTCCAAACGCTGAATGGCCTGTACTGCCTGGCGGCCGGCAAAGTTTTGCCGATCCGTCAGTGTGGGCGAGGGGAACTCGGCGGTAATTGTATGCCGCCCGAGCTTGGCGGATGCCAATTGGCCGTAATAGGTCGCGCCATACCGGGCCGATTGCTGATAATAGTTTTGAGCGCTGCCCGGTCCGCCGGCCTGTGCTGCCCGGCCCAGCCAGTAATATGCGCGGGCAAGCGAGATCGGTGTGCTGGAAATGCGGGCTATCTGGGCGAAATGCGCAGCTGCAGCCTTTGGATTGTTCAAACTGCGCAGCGCATACCAGCCTGCGTGAAATTCGGCGTCGGCCGCGCTGGTGGAGCTTTCGGCTGCGTGGTTGGCTGCGACGCGATAAGCGAGATCGGGTTTTCCGATATCGAGAAGTTCGCGTGAAAGGACGCGACGTTCGATCCACCATTCATCCGGGTCGACCAGTGATGCGCGATCCTTCGGCGCTTTCAACATCGCGGCAGCAGCCAGGGTGTACTTTTCCGACCAGCGCAGATGCTTGGCCTGTACATAATAAAAGCCGGTATTGCGTTGCGAGGCCGGTACGGACTCCAGCAGTCGCGCCGCAGTCTTTTCCTTGCGGATCACGGCGGCCCAGGCATTGAAGAGAGCTTCCGCGCCCGCCAGTTTGGCCACGCGCTCTGCCGATGTCACACGGTCGTGAAACAGCATTTGCTCCATGCGTGTGCGGTGATCGGAGGTGGTGAGCACCCGACCGAACTCACGGATAATGGCTTGTTCGTCGCCGGCGTCCAGCTTTTCCTTGCGCCAGAAAGGCGCAAGCACGGCGCGCGCTTGTTTGGCGTCTCCCAAAGCAAGATGCGCTCTGGCAAGCAGGATCGTGCCGTCGGTGGTGATCGGTCTGGTATTGCCGAATGCGTTCACCACGACACGGGCGGCAGGCTTCTCTCTCGCCATGGCGCGTTCGCTATTGCGGCGCAAAGCGGCCATGCCCGGCCAGTTTGGAAGTTCAGCCGCTGCGGCTGCAATTTCATTGCTGCTGACACCGGGGTCTGCAGACAAGGCGATCGCCCAGGCCATGATATGATGGTCCAGCGAATTGCGCGGCAGCTTGTCGCGAACAGTCCGCGCGCGCGGAACATCGCGTGAGGAAATGGCATCGAGACCGCTTTTGAGCATGGCGACACTGCCGCCAACCTGCATCTTTTCGCCGAGATCCACCTTGGAAGAGATCGAACCGGTATTGAGCTTCGTATCCACGAACGCGTTGATGGCCGGGCGTGCCGTGGGTGTGGGCGCTTTCGTCAAATCGAACGCGAACGCCGCCTGCTGAGCGGGCAGGATTGCCAGCATGACGCCAGAAATGGTCAAGGGCAAAAGCCTGCGTTGCGTCATGATCGAAATCTCCCGGAACCGTACGGAAAACAAATGTTGGCAAGGGTTAGCCAACGGTAAGCGTCCAGCGTGAAGAGAGCGTAAACGGGCGCGCTCTCTTCCGACGGTTTCTGGCATCAAGCAACTGATCGATCCTCGTGGCAAGACTATGGTGTGATCGCCCGCAATCGTTTAGAAGGCGTCACTCTCGGCAAACTGCCGACGAAACAGATATTCCGTTGGAGTTGAATGATGTTCAGAGGCTCGTTGACAGCGCTCGTTACCCCGTTCTCGCAGGATGGTCGCTTCGACGAGAAAGCCTATCAGGATTTCGTTGAATGGCAGATCGCGGAAGGCACGAATGGCGTCGTCCCTGTCGGTACGACCGGCGAGACGCCGACGCTTTCCCATGAGGAGCACCGTCAGGCCGTGCGCTCTTGCGTGGCCGTCGCCAAGAACAAGGTGCCGGTGATCGCGGGCGCTGGTTCCAACAATACGCGCGAAGCGGTCGAACTCGTTGAGTTTGCCGAAGGCGTGGGTGCAGATGCCGTTCTTGTCGTCACACCTTATTACAACAAGCCGCCGCAGCGTGGCCTTTACGCGCATTTCAAGGCTGTGGCTGAAGCAACATCGCTGCCTATTTTCATCTACAATATTCCCGGCCGTTCGGTGATCGACATGACGCCTGAGACGATGGGCCAGCTCGCCAATGATTTCAGCAATATCGTGGGGGTGAAGGATGCGACCGGCAAGATCGAGCGGGTGTCCGAGCAGCGCATTACCTGCGGCAAGGATTTCATTCAACTTTCGGGCGAAGATGCGTCCGCGCTTGGCTTCAACGCCCATGGCGGAAGTGGCGCGATTTCAGTCACCTCGAATGTCGCGCCGCGTTTGTGCGCGGAATTCCAAGAAGCGAGCCTGAGCGGCAATCGCGAGCGCGCCATCGAGCTGCAGGACCGTTTGATGCCCTTGCACAAGGCGATCTTCATCGAGCCCGGCGTTTCGGGAACGAAATATGCTTTGTCGCGGCTCGGCAAGGTTCAAAATGTGGTTCGCTCACCCTTGGTGACGATCGAGCAGTCCACGGCGGACAAGATCGACGCAGCGATGATCCATGCAGGCCTGATGAACTGAGCGGCTGCAAGCCCTATCTAGACCCCCATGAGCCAGAAAAAGCACGATCCGAACAACAAGACTGCGGCCGAAAACAGGAAAGCCCGGTTTTCCTACGAGGTTCTCGATACGCTCGAGGCCGGTCTCGTCTTGACCGGCACCGAGGTGAAAGCCTTGCGTGGCGGTCATGCCAATATCGCTGAATCCTACGCATCTGTGGAAGGTGGCGAGATCTGGCTCATCAATTCCTATGTGCCCGAATATCTGCAGGCCAACCGCTTCAATCACGAGCCGCGCCGTCGCAGAAAACTGCTGTTGAACAAGCGCGAAATGGCGCGTTTGTCGCAAAGCGTGGAGCGCGAGGGGATGACGCTTGTGCCGTTGAAGATCTATTTCAACGATCGCGGCCGCGCCAAATTGCAGCTTGCCGTAGCGCGTGGCCGCAAGCTGCACGACAAGCGGCAAGCGGTCAAGCAACGCGATTGGGGCCGCGAAAAAGCTAGATTGTTGAGGGACAAAGGCTGATGAAACCTTTTGCGCTTGCATTTTGTCTTCTGCTGGCAACGCCATTGGCAAGCCAAGCCGCGGAAAGTGATGCGGAGTTTGCCCAGCGGTTGCACCAGCATATGAAGAGCGTGACCCGCGATCCGCGTATCATCCAGGTGGCGCGCCAGGCCTCGCCGAGCAATGTGACGGTTGAATTCAAGCTCGATGCGCAAGGAAGGGTCGGAAAGCCCAAGATCGTGCATTCGATCCTCTCTCAGGAAGACCAGAAGCAGATCGTCTCAGCGCTTGCCGATCTGCCGCCGATTGCGCTCGAAGGCTATTCGCCCGGTGGGAGCTACCGGCTTCCATTGCGCCTCGAATATACCGAGCCCCAGCCGGTCGCACAGCCAGCACAAAATTAGACTAGGCGCTCTCGATCAGCGAGCGTGCGGTTTCGAAGACCTGATGGAACATCTCGGTGGTCAACACGCCTGTATTCGTGTTGTAGCGGGAGCAATGATAGCTCGAAACGATCACCGGCCCGTCCGGAATCTGCGAGGCCAGCCCATGCTTGAAAGGATAGTCCTTGATCCGCAGGCCAAGCCCGCGAATCGTTGATTGATGAGCGATTGCCCCCAGCGTCACGATGACACGGAGGCTCTCGGGCGCGTGAACCACCGGCAACAGAAACTGCCGGCAGGTATGAATTTCCGCTGTTGTCGGCTTGTTTTCCGGCGGCACGCAACGGACGGCATTGACGATTGCCGTTTCGACCAGTTGCAGACTGTCATCCGGCCTTGCTTCGAAAACGCCCTTTGCAAAACCATATCGCAATAGCGTGCTGTAAAGCAGATCACCCGCATAATCGCCCGTAAATGGTCTGCCCGTGCGGTTTGCCCCTCGAAGGCCCGGCGCCAGTCCGACGATCAGAAGTCTGGCCGAAGCAAGCCCTTCGGCCGGCAGAAATGGCGGCACAGGCGCGTTGAACCAATCCGGCTCGCGCGCCCGCCAGCCAGCAATGAAATCATGCAAACGTGGGCAAAACTCGCAGTCCGGAGAAGGCTCGGCCCGCGAAACCTGCTCAAACAAGATTGTCTTCCGGCTCGAAGTCGGCAGCCTCAAAACGTTTGGCAGGTCGCTCGGATGGATCGCGACCGACTTCGGCCCGCATCGTTTGAAGATCGATGAAGTGGTCGGCCTGGCGGCGCAGTTCGTCGGAAATCATGGGCGGCTGCGAAGCCATTGTCGAAACGACGCTGACTTTCCTGCCCCGACGCTGAAGCGCCTCAACAAGCGT
>JAFAGL010000127.1 GCA_023422735.1 Pseudomonadota bacterium | reverse complement strand
ATGTCATGTCGAGAAGAAGGACGCGCTTTCCTAGCCCAGCCAATTCGCGCGCGGCCTCGCCCGACACCTGACCGGCTTCGATGCCTTCCGGCGAGATAAACAATGCGCGTCTCGTGGCGCTTTCCAGCAAAGCCGCAGTCGCGTGACCAACTCCAAGCTTAGGTGAAGGTGCTATCGCTTCTTCTTCCCACCGCGAGCGCGCCGGCGCAGCCGCCGGCATAGCCAGTTCGTTAACGCGATAACTCTGCCCTGCAGGGCGCATTGCCCGACCGCTGAACAACTCCTGCAACAGCGTGATGATCGCCATGAAAAGAAGCGCTGCAACGAAAGCTGCCATCACGATCGGGAGGGTTTTTGGAAAGTAAGGCTCCGCCGGAGCGACCGCCCGGGATATGATTCGCGCATCAGCAGGCAGATAATTGCCCTCTCCACGCGAGATGGCTTCGCGATAACGGGCCAGATAGGTATTTAAAAGATCGCGTTGGGCCGCCGCTTCACGCTCCAAGGCGCGAAGTTCGACCTGTTGTTCTTCAGCACGCGCCGAAACTTCCTTCAGGCTGTCGAGATCCGCCTGAAGCCGTGCCTCTCGCGCCAACGCACTTCGTGCTTCATTTTCCAGACTGGAAAGAACCTTGCGCGCTTCTGTTCGAATTTGAGCTTCGAGGTCGCCGAGTTGAGAATTCAAAGCCCGCAAGCGCGGATGGTTCCCGAGCAGCGTCGTTGACAGATCTGCGATCTGGGCACGTAACTCGACTTCACGTTCGCGCAAGCGCTGGATCAGTGGTGAAGACAAGACCTCAGGCACGGTCTCCAGCGAACCGCCAGATTCGATCGCTGTCCGGAGACTTTGGGCGTTCGCCTCAGTTGACGAACGGTTGGCCCGAACACGGGAAAGCTCGCTGGTCAGTTCGGAGAGCTGCTGCGTTGCAAGCACTTCGTTGTTCTGGCCAATCAGCAGATCTGATTTCGAGCGGAAATCGGCAACCTTGCTTTCCGCTTCCTTGACGCGATCTGATAAGGCAGCAATCTCAGGCTGAAGAAAGCCGGTAGCGTCTGTATTGGAGTCAATCTTCGCGCCGCGCTGAACCTCAAGATAGGCATTCGCAATAGCATTGGGAACCGAAGCTGCGAGTTGCGGATCGCGGGAAGAGAAATCCACAACGATCACCCTTGATCCCTCAACCGCGTAAACGCGCAATTTCTCTCGCATCGACGCGAGCACGCGTTCGCTCGCGGGACTTTGGCGGGGATCGCGAACCAGGCCGAGCGAGACTAAGATGCTTTTGAGCGGCGAAAGATCGCTCGAAGCGTCAAATTCGGGAAGCGCTGAGAGATTGAGATCGGCAGCCACCTTGCGCAGAATGTCGGCGGAGGAAACCACCTGAACCTGACTTGCGATCCCTTCCGGGTCGAGAATGACCCGGTTCGCATCCGTATCGGGTGTCGCGCGGGTCAGCGGCGATTCACGTGCCTCGATGAGAATGCGTGTTTCTGCTCGATAGAGAGGCGTCGCAAGCCAAGCCAGAACCACTGCCGTAGCCGCAACGCAAAAAGCGACGATGACAATGCGAAGCCAATGGCTGAGCAGGCTGGAGAATAACCGGCCCAGATCAATATCGACGTCACTCGCTTGGTTCGAAACCGGCGGCATAAGGCCTAAACTCCGTAGATGCCCGATTTCTAAACAACCATGGTAACCGTCGAGTTAATTTCCTCTCACAAACGCGAAGCAACAATTTTCGAACCACCATTTTCAGGCTTTTACCCGGCATTAACCCTAACAGTTTCATAAGGGGTGCGAGTTTGGATTAAAGGCGCAGTCCGTCGATGAACAAGAATGCCCTCGCCTCCGTGTTGGCGCTTGCCGTTCTGACGACCGGATGCACCTCTTATCGCCCAGCACCGCCCGCGTTTCACGAAGCGATCGACAAGCCGTATATTCTTGATGCGGGAGACACAGTTCGCGTGACGGTGTTCGAACAGGACGGCTTGACCAACACTTATGCGGTAGACCAGTCCGGGTATATCGCTTTTCCACTGGTTGGACCCGTTCCTGCCCGGGGTTCCACAGTTCAGCAGGTCGAGCGCGCTTTGGCTAACAAGCTGCGCAACGGCTATCTTCGCGATCCTGACGTCTCTGTTCAGGTTGACCGCTATCGCCCGATTTTCGTGATGGGCGAAGTCGGCTCTGCTGGTCAATATTCCTATGTCCCAGGTCTAACAGTTCAAAAGGCAATTGCGTTGGCTGGCGGTTATACGCCTCGGGCCCAGCAGGCCGACGCGGATGTGACACGAAGCATCAACGGCGAGGTGATGACTGGCCGCGTTCTGACATCCGATCCACTTTTACCTGGCGATACGATTTACGTTCGCGAAAGACTGTTCTAGGTGCTGAGCTTTATTTCAGCTCGCATCGAATATGTTGGACGATCAGCCGCTTCGCATTCTGCATTGCTTTCGCTCCCCGGTCGGCGGCATTTTTCGCCATGTTCGAGACCTGGCAAAAGCGCAAGCGGCTGCAGGACATATGGTCGGCATAGTTTGCGATTCGACCACCGGTGGCGCACATGAGGCGCGCTTATTCGAAACCATAGCGCCGAGTCTGGCCCTAGGTATCCATCGAACGCCGATTCATCGACATGTAGGCGCAGGCGACATCGTTGCTGCTTGCCGAACCTTCAGGATTATGAGGGGGCTTCAGCCTGACGTGCTGCATGGGCATGGCGCGAAGGGCGGCGCCTATGCGCGTGTGTTTGGTTCACTTCTTCGCTGGTCGAACAGTCGTGCGGTACGCATTTATTCCCCGCATGGCGGCAGTCTTCACTATGACAGGCAAAAGCTCTCCGGGCGCCTTATGTTTGCGTCGGAACGTTTGCTTGAACGTTTCGCCACCGACTGCCTGCTTTTTGTTTCTGACGATGAAGCCAAGACTTATAGTCTAAAGGTTGGCCGCCCGCTTGTTCCGTTCCGGCGGGTGTATAACGGTCTTCATGCGGAAGAATTCACGCCAGTTGTACCGAATGATGACGCTGCGGATTTTCTTTACGTAGGCATGATGCGCGATCTCAAGGGTCCCGACATCTTCATTGAAGCGCTGGCTCATGCCAGCGAAATCGTGAAGAAGCCATTATGCGCCATCATGGTCGGTGATGGTGATGGGTTGCCAAAATATTTCGCCCAGGTTCAGGCGCTGGGAATTACTGGACAAGTGACGTTTCGTCCTGCGATGCCGGCTCGCGCAGCTTTTTCCCTTGGGCGCGTTCTCGTCATTCCCTCGCGTGCGGAAGCCATGCCGTATATCGTTTTGGAAGCATTGGCGGCCCGGATACCCATGTTGGCAAGTGCAGTGGGTGGGATCCCAGAAATATTGGGAGACAATTCTGCATCTCTCGTTGAAGCAACGCCCATTTCCCTCGCCAGACGACTGGCGGAAACGATCGACGGTCCCGATCTTTTAAGGTCTCCGCTTCCCGATATTAGTGAGATGCAATCCCGCTTCTCTGCAGATTCGATGGCAGAAGAAATCGAGCGGGCTTATCGTGATGTTTCCCGGCGTTGATTTTGGGCAACGCAAGACGATTAAAGATTTTTGAGGGAGCCGAACCGGTTATTTAACTGGTTAAAATCGGTTTCACGCGATATTGACGGAGGCATGCGGTAGGCAGGGCCGTTCTCCATGACTGACATCGATCCGGTGCTTCGCTACAAGTTCGAGGCGATACAAGGTCACCCTCAAGGGTTGGGCGCGGCTAGCGCCGATCCACTGAACGCAATTGCCGTCCAGGTTGCGCAGCAATATCGCGCCGACGGAATCTCTTCCTCCATGGTTAGCGGAATTCTGCGCATTGTCGAATTCCTCGCATTATGCGCTGTGGGTCTTGTTATCCGTAAAGCTTATGTCGGCGAGGGCTCGTGGCTTGCATGGGAATATCCTATCGTGATCCTTAGCGGCTCGCTGATCGCCGTTCTCAGCTTAAATATCGCGGACGCCTATCAGTTTCGCGCGTTGAGCCGACCGTTGCCTTATCTCACGCGCATCCTAACAGCATGGGTAGCCGCGCTGGGAATATTGGCGATCGCGGGCTTTCTGCTGAAATGGTCCGGTGATTTCTCTCGTGTCTGGTTCGGTTCGTGGTTTATCTCCGGATTCGTAGTCCTTCTCGTCATACGTGCGATCGTCGCTCGACTTGTGAATCGCTGGGTACGCAATGGCGTTATCGAGCGCCGCGCAGTGATTGTCGGCGGCGGCGAACCTGCGGAAGCATTGATCCGCTCCATTGAGGCACAACCTTTCACCGATATCCGCATTTGCGGCATTTTCGACGATCGCGATGATGAACGCTCACCGCCGCTGGTTGCTGGATATCCCAAGCTGGGGACGGTGGACGAGTTGGTGGAGTTCGCGCGGATCGCACATATCGACCTGTTGATCGTGTGCCTGCCTTTGGCAGCAGAAACCCGGGTCTTGACCATGCTCAAGAAGCTGTGGGTGTTGCCAGTGGATATCCGTTTGTCCGCAAATACACACAATCTGCAGTTCCGGCCCCGGTCATATTCTTATATCGGCCGCGTGCCCATGCTCGATATTTTCGACAAACCCATCAATGGTTGGGACTCGGTCGCGAAACGCATTTTCGACATTGTCTTCAGCCTGCTGGGCATCGTGCTGTTTTCGCCGATCATGCTGGCCACAGCTATCGCCATCAAGCTCGACAGCAAGGGCCCGGTGATCTTCAAACAAAAGCGTCACGGCTTCAACAATGAAGAGATCGAGGTTCTGAAGTTTCGCTCCATGTATATCGACCAATGTGATCCGACCGCGCGTAACGCCGTGACGCGTAACGATCCGCGCGTGACACGCGTCGGTCGCTTCATTCGCAAAACCTCGATCGATGAACTTCCGCAGTTTTTCAACTCTTTATTCGGGACCCTCTCCCTGGTGGGCCCTCGCCCGCATGCAGTATCGGCGCAAGCACATGATCAGCTTTATTATGAAGTCGTGGACGGATATTTTGCCCGCCACCGCGTGAAGCCTGGCGTGACTGGCTGGGCTCAGATCAGCGGTTGGCGGGGTGAAATCGATACTTCAGATAAAATCCGCATGCGCACGGAATTTGATCTGCATTACATCGAGAACTGGTCGATCTGGCTTGATCTCAAAATCTTGCTTTTGACACCAATTCGGCTTTTTCACACGGAGAACGCTTATTAGCGCATTCGACACTCCGCAGCTTTCACGCGCGGCCGTCAATGCCAAGCTCGTTTCCTTGATTGGCGCGGCGGCAATCAGCACCGGCGTCTTGCTATCTGGTTTCGTGTTGAATGAGCCAGCGCCTTATGAGCTCTACATGGCCGCGCTAATCGCGGTCTGGGCATTTTTTGGCTTGCGAATTTCCCCCGCAATCGCGCCTTTGATTGCCTTGCTGGTCTTCTTCAATATGGGTGGATTGTTTTCGCTCACCCAGATGGCAGATTTGAAGGACACGCCACTTTATGTTGCGGTTTCCTTCTTTCTGGCATTCACCGCCATTTTCATCGCGGCTGTGGTTGAAGCGCGTCCCGGACTTCTTCGACCCATTGCACTGTCTTGGGTTCTTGCAGGTTCGACGACTGCATTTTTAGGTATCCTTGGATATTTTCGCCTCTTACCGGGCACCGAGATATTCACGCGCTATGAGCGCGCCTCCGGAGCATTCGAAGATCCCAACGTGTTTGGTCCTTTTTTGGTTTTCCCAGCAGTTTTCTGTTTGCAACGGATCATTACGGGCGGACCACGCCAAGTGCTAGGCTGGATATTCCCGCTTCTCATCCTGATCACCGGGATCTTTCTGTCCTTTTCGCGGGGTGCGTGGGGATTATTCTTCGCCGCTGCGCTGATCCAGATCGGCATTCTTTTTCTTCAAAGCGCAAGCGGACGCTTCAGGCTGCGCATTGCCGTGATGAGTACGATCGCTTTTTTGTTTGTCGGTGCGGCGATCCTGATAGCCCTGCAACTCCCTGGCGTTCAGGAGCTTTTCTCAACGCGCGCGCAGTTGGTTCAGGATTACGATAGCGCTCGCCTCGGACGCTTCGCGCGCTATGGCTATGGGTTCGCGCTGGCTCTTGAACACCCTCTAGGCATCGGTCCCTTGGTATTTGGAACTATTTTTGGCGAGGATACGCATAATATCTGGCTGAAAGCTCTAATGGATTATGGCTGGCTCGGTTTCGTATCGTACCTGATCCTGATCGTGTGGACCCTGCTCGCCGGATTTCGGATTCTTCTTCGTGACCGGCCCTGGCATCCCTACCTGCTGTGCGCCTATGTGACACTGATTGGCCATGTTGCGCTTGGCAGCGTGATCGACACGGATCATTGGCGCCATTTCTTCCTGCTGCTGGGCCTCGTTTGGGGCT
>JAFAGL010000125.1 GCA_023422735.1 Pseudomonadota bacterium | reverse complement strand
CCCACGGCGAGGATCAACCCGTCCCGGACCAGCACCGCGCCATCATGCTCGTAAGCACAGGCGGCCAGATCCTCGTGATTTTCCGGCCGGCGGGAAAAAGAAAGAATGCGGCCACGGATCAGAGTTTCGGTCATCGGCGTTAGGCTCTTCAGGATTCGTAAGCGCGACCTTTGGCTCGCTCCGAAGCCGGATGCAAGGTTTGCTGCCGGTCATGCGGCTTGCGCAGGACAGACATGCGAATTAGATTAGAACTATTCTAAACTAGATGCGTTGTGATGAGACATGCCAACGCGAAATTGCTGAAAAGGAGATTGCCATGAAAATGCACGCCACCGAAAACGACATCGCTTCAAACACCAAGAAGGTTTCGATCGAGCTTTTGAACGCAAGGCTTGCCGATGCCATCGACCTTTCGCTCATCACCAAGCAGGCGCACTGGAATTTGAAGGGGCCGCAATTCATTGCCGTGCATGAACTGCTCGATACGTTCCGCGATGCGATCGACGACCATGTCGATATCATTGCCGAACGCGCCGTTCAGTTGGGCGGCGTTGCCCTCGGCACAAAAGAAACGGTCGCGGAAACAAGCAAACTCGACGCTTATCCGACCGATATCTTCAAGGTGAAGGATCATCTAGCAGCGCTGATTGATCGTTACGGAGCAACGGCCAATGCCGTTCGCAAGTCGATCGACGAGGCGGATGAAGCCGGCGACGCGGATACCGCAGATATTTTCACCGCCTTCTCACGCGTTCTGGACAAGAATCTCTGGTTCCTCGAAGCGCATGTTCAGGAAGCCGCCTGAGCCGTTTCCATGGCGGGTCGCAGAAGCGATCCGCCAGCTTTTAATCCGTTCCTCGCGGATCTCTTTATCGAAGCGCCGGTGGACAGTATTTCCATCCCGCTGCGGCAGGTTTAACGGCCTCTTGAAACTTCGCGCATCTGCCGCATATCGCAATTGCGACATATCCGGATCGCTCGGGATTCTTAGCCGACACCGGATTTCCTGTTAAGCAAGCCGATTGAATTCCCGACCCCTGATATTTTTTTCGCAGGACAAGGGTTACACTTGCCTGATTGCGACGTTATTGATTGCGCCATTCCATGTCGCATCACGCCGGGTGACAGGGGCGTGGCCCCTTGCCATACTCCTTCCCCAACGAAACCGGCGTGATCGGTTCAATCCACCGACAGAGTGAGGAACGAATATATGTCAAAAGAACTCGACCATCTTAGCCGAATTGTGGCCGCCGGAAGAATGAACCGTCGAGATTTTCTCGGCCGCGCCGCAGCGCTGGGTGTCAGCGCAACCTTCGCGAACGGCCTACTGGCAGGTGCCGCGCAGGCTCAGGAGCCGCAGAAAGGTGGCGCATTGAAGATGGGCCTGGTCGGCGGTGAATCGACCAACAGTCTCGATCCGGCAACGATCCTCACACAGGTTCCGCAGAATTTCGCCTCGACCTGGGGCGAAACCCTCGTGCTCCAGTCTCCAACAGACGGCACCGCGCAGCCCGTATTGGCTGAATCCTGGGATTCCTCCCCGGATGCGGCTGAATGGAGTTTCAAGATTCGCAAGGGCGTGACCTTCCACAATGGCAAGGATCTGACCCCGGAAGACGTGGCCCAAACCATCCGCCGCCATGCTGACGAGAACACAAAATCGGCCGCGCTCGGCGTGCTCGGCGACATCAAGGACATCAAGGTCGACGGCGACAATGTCGTTTTCCAGCTGGAACGCGGCAATGCCGATCTTCCGCTTCTTTTGACCGACTACCACCTCATCATCCAGCCCAATGGCGGCATGGATGAACCGGCGGCAGGCATCGGCACCGGGCCTTACAAGGTGGAAGTCGACGAGCCTGGTGTACGCCACATGTCGGTGAAATATGACGGCTATTGGCGCGATGATGTCGGCCATGTCGATTCCGTCGAAGTCATTGTCATGAACGACAACACCGCCCGCATGGCAGCCCTTCAATCGGGCCAGGTGCATATCATCAACCGCGTCGAGCCCAAGACCGTTGCCCTGCTGGAGCGCGCGCCGGGCGTGAAGATCGTCAGCGTTCCTTCAAAGGGACATTACGTCTTCCTGATGCACTGCAACGCAGCACCTTTCGACAATGCCGATCTTCGCACGGCGCTGAAACTCGCGATCGATCGCGAACAGATGGTGCAGCAGATCCTGCAGGGCCACGCATCGGTCGGCAACGATTTCCCGATCAACAAGAGCTATGCGCTCTTCCCGGACGGGATGGAGCAACGCGCTTACGATCCCGACAAGGCCAAGTTCCATTACGAAAAATCCGGCCACAGCGGGCCACTCGTGCTGCGCACCTCCGATGTCGCCTTCCCCGGCGCCGTGGATGCCGCGCAGTTGTTCCAGCAACAGGCACAGAAAGCCGGCATCGAGATCCAGGTTCAGCGCGAACCGGGCGACGGTTACTGGACCGAGGTCTGGAACAAGCAGCCCTTCTGCGCATCCTATTGGGGCGGCCGTCCGACGCAGGATTCGATGTATTCGACGGCCTATATTTCGGGTGCGGACTGGAACGATACGCGCTTCTTCGACGAAGGCTTCGACAAGATCATCCTGGAAGCCCGCGCCGAACTCGACGACACCAAGCGCACGCAGCTTTATCGCGACGCCGCGACCAAGGTGCGTGACGATGGCGGCCTGATCCTGCCAATGTTCAACGACTTCATCGATGCGCATCGTGAGGAAGTGAAGGGTTGGGTAGCTGATCCGAACCACGAAACCTCGAACCTGAAAGCGGCTATCCGCGTCTGGCTTCAGGCCTGATACATATGGGGGGCGCACTCGTTGCGAAGTTGATCGCCCAGCGCGTTGCGCTGGGCGTCCTTCTCCTGTTCGCCGTGTCCGTGCTGATTTTTGCCGGAACACAAATTTTGCCAGGTGACGTCGCGCAGTCCATTCTCGGACAGGCTGCGACACCGCAGGCGCTGGAAAACCTGCGCCGCGAACTCGGCTTGAACGATCCGGCCTATATTCGATATTTCCACTGGCTCGGCGGCATCCTGACCGGCGATCTCGGCACCGCACTTTCCAATGGTCGAGATATCGGAACGGCGTTAAGCGGCCGTTTGTGGAATACACTGTTTCTCGCTTTCTGGGCCGCCGTGATTTCCATCCCGCTGGCGATCCTGCTCGGGCTCCTGGCCGTGCGCTACCGCAATGGCGTGATCGACAAGACGATTTCCGGGTTTGCCCTGGCTTCGACCTCCTTGCCGGAGTTCTTCATCGGCTATCTGCTGATCCTGGTGTTTGCCGTGAAGCTGCAATGGCTGCCTGCAAGCTCGACGGTCTACGACAGCATGGATTTTCTTGACCGGCTCAAGGCCATTGTCCTTCCCGCAACGGCTTTAACGCTCGTGGTCCTTGCCCACATGATGCGTATGACGCGCGCCGCCGTGCTGAATGTCATGCAATCCGCTTATATCGAAACTGCGGAACTGAAGGGCCTGAGCCCGCTGCGCATCATCCGCAAACACGCCTTTCCCAACGCCATCGCCCCCATCATCAATGTGGTGATGCTCAACCTCGCTTTTCTTGTGGTGGGCGTCGTGGTGGTCGAGGTAATCTTTGTTTATCCGGGCATGGGCCAATATCTGGTGGACCATGTTTCCAAGCGTGACGTTCCAGTTGTGCAGGCTGTCGGCCTGATCTTCGCGGCGGTTTACATTACCCTCAACATGATCGCCGATATTGCCGCGATCCTTGCCAATCCACGCTTGAGGCATCCGAAATGAATATTGCCCGTATCCCGTTCGGGGCATTCATCGGCCTCATCGTCACCGCGCTCTTCCTCCTCGTCGCGATTTTCGCGCCCTGGATCGCGCCTTATGGCAATGGAGAGATTGTCGGTCAGGTTTGGGGGCCGATGTCGGCGACCAACTGGCTGGGCACCGACAATATCGGTCGCGATCTCCTGACGCGCATGATCTATGGTGCGCGCGTCACGATCTTCATCGCCGTTTTGTCGACGGCACTTTCGTTCACTTTGGGCTCGATCCTGGGCTTTACCGCAGCAGTGGTGGGCGGCTGGTTCGATACGCTGATGTCGCGTTTCGTCGATCTCTTGATGTCGATCCCGACACTCATCTTCGGCCTCGTCGTTTTATCGGTTCTGCCCTCAACCATGGTGACGCTGATCCTCGTCATGGGCATTCTGGATTCGACCCGTGTTTATCGCCTGTCCCGGGCGGTCGCGGTTGACATCAACGTCATGGATTTCGTGGAAGCAGCACGGTTGCGCGGCGAAGGCACGATGTGGGTGATCTTCCGCGAGATCCTTCCCAACGCCTTGTCTCCTCTGGTTTCGGAACTCGGTTTGCGCTTCATCTACGCTGTGCTTTTCCTGTCTGCTTTGTCCTTCCTGGGACTTGGCGTACAGCCCCCAAGCGCCGATTGGGGCGGGATGGTGAAGGAAAACAAGGATGGCATCGTATTCGGGATCGGCGCTGCCCTCATCCCGGCAGCCGCGATTGCGGCTTTGGCCATTTCGGTCAATCTGGTGGCGGACTGGGTGCTGAACCGAACCACCTCCCTGAAAGGAGGCCGGGGTAATGGCTAAACCTAAATCCAAGCCAAGAAACGAAGGACCTTTGCTCGATGTCCGCAATCTGCGGATCGAGGCGACCGTTTATCCTCCCGGCGAAAAGCCGCGCGACGTGGTGCTGGTGGACGATGTCTCCCTCAAGCTGGAACGGGGAAAGGTGCTTGGCCTGATCGGAGAATCGGGCGCCGGCAAATCGACCATCGGCCTGTCCACGCTGGGCTACGGCCGTGGCGGCGTCCGCATCACCGGCGGCGAGATCATCCTCAACGGCCGTGACATTCGCAAGGGCAGCCAAGGTGCCTTGCGCAAGGTGCGCGGGCGTGAAGTCTGTTACGTCGCGCAATCGGCGGCGGCAGCCTTCAACCCTTCGCACAAACTGATGGACCAGGTGGTCGAAGCATCGCTGACGCATAAGGTTTCGTCGCGTGCGGCGGCTGAGAAGAAGGCCATCGAGCTTTTTCGCAAGCTCAGCCTGCCAAATCCGGAAACGATCGGCGAACGCTATCCTCACCAGGTCTCGGGCGGGCAGCTTCAGCGGGTGATGACGGCGATGGCGCTGTGTTCTGAACCCGATCTGATCGTGTTCGACGAACCGACCACCGCGCTCGACGTAACCACGCAGATCGATGTTCTGGCCGCCATCAAGGAAGCCATCCGCGACACACATGTGGCCGCGCTTTACATCACGCATGATCTTGCAGTGGTTGCCCAGGTATCCGACGAGATCATGGTTCTGCGCTATGGCAAGCTGGTGGAATGGGGCGGCACGCAGCAGATCATCAAGGAACCGCGCAAGGAATACACCAATGCACTGGTTTCGGTGAACCATATCGAACATGAGGAGCATGCGCCCGGCACCACCCCGGTTTTGTCGGTCAAGAACATCACCGCTTCCTATGACCACGGTGCCACCAAGGTCCTGAAGGATGTCTCAGTCGATGTGTTTCCAGGCCAAACGCTGGCTGTGGTCGGTGAATCGGGTTCCGGCAAATCGACGCTGGCCCGGGCCATCACCGGTTTGCTGCCGCCGATGGAAGGATCTGTCACTTTCGACGGACGGGAGCTCAGCAAAAAGCTGGCCGACCGCTCGCGCAATGATCTGCGCGAATTGCAGATGATTTACCAGATGGCCGATGTCGCGATGAATCCGCGCCAAACGGTTGGCACGATTATCGGCCGACCGCTGGAATTCTACTTCAACCTGCGCGGCAAGGAGCGGGATCGCCGCGTGGCGGAACTGCTTGAAAAGATCGAAATGGGCAAAGGCTTCATCGATCGCTATCCGGCGGAACTTTCAGGCGGCCAGAAGCAGCGCGTGTGTATCGCCCGCGCGCTGGCAGCCAATCCCAAGCTCATCATCTGCGACGAGGTGACGAGCGCGCTCGATCCGCTCGTGGCGCATGGCATTCTGAAGCTGTTGCTCGGATTGCAGAAGGAAGAGGATGTCGCATATCTCTTCATCACCCATGATCTGGCGACGGTGAGGTCGATCGCCGATTCCATCGCCGTGATGTATCGCGGTGAAGTGGTCCGTTACGGCCCCAAGAGCCAGGTTCTTGCGCCGCCTTTCGATGACTATACCGATCTGCTTTTGCGCTCCGTGCCCGAAATGGAAATCGGCTGGCTGGAAAAGGCGATCTCCGGCCGAAAAATGGCCGGTGCCGGCAATTGATTTTAGCCAGCTAAACGACGATCCTTCGGCCAGTAACGGCACGAGATTGTCATGTCGCTCCGTTAAAGGCCGGAGCGGCATCTTTGCATAACAGGAAACATCATGTCCTCAGAACTTGATTATCTCACCATGCGTACGGCGGCGGGCAAGCTGTCGCGTCGCGATTTCCTTGGCCGCGCGGCTGCACTCGGCGCAACAGCCGCCTTCGCGAACGGTTTGCTGGCCACCGCAGCCCTGGCGCAAACGCCGAAACGCGGTGGCATCCTGCGCGCCGGCCTGCAAGGCGGCGAATCCACCAACACGCTCGATCCGGCACTCAATCTCAGCCAGGTGCCTTTCCATTTCTGCAAGCAGTGGGGCGAGTTTCTTTTCCGTTTGAACCCGGATGGGTCGTTGCAGAACCGGATCGCGGAAGAGGCCGGTCCGTCGTCGGACGCCAAGTCCTGGACGCTGAAAATCCGGCAGGGCGTGGAATTCCACAACGGCAAGAGTGTTACCGCAGAAGACGTGGCCGCCACGATCGAACGCCACGCCGACAAGAATTCCAATTCCGGTGCGTTCGGTATTCTCGGCAATATCGACACCGTGAAGGCCAATGGCAATGAAGTCGTCATCACGTTGAAGGAACCGGACGCGGAGTTCGATTACCTTCTCGCTGACTACCATATCCTGATCCAGCCGAATGGCGGCAAGGACGATCCGACAGCAGGCATTTCGGCGGGGCCTTACAAGGTCACGATCGATGAGCCGGGCATTCGCTATGGCGGTGAGCGCTTCGAAAATTTCTGGGATGCCGACAATCTCGGTTTCGCCGACCAGGTCGAGATCCTGGTCATGAACGACCCAACCGCCCGCATGGCCGCCCTACAGGCCGGACAGGTGCAGTTCATCAACCGCGTGGAACCGAAGATCGTCGATCTGGTGAAGCGTTTGCCCGGCGTTTCGATCGAGAATGCTGCCGGAAAGGGTTTTTATCCCTTCAACATGTTCTGCGACACCGCGCCGTTCGACAACAAAGATCTGCGCATGGCGTTGAAGCTTGCCATGGATCGCGAGCAAATGCTCGAAACGATCCTGCGCGGATACGGCTCGGTCGGCAACGACTTTCCCGTCAACTCGGCCTACGCTCTCTTCCCCGAAGGCATCGAGCAGCGCGTATTCGACCCCGAAAAAGCTGGCGAGCACTACAAGAAGTCCGGTCATAGCGGCTCGATCCTGCTGCGAACCTCGGAAGTCGCTTTTCCCGGCGCGGTTGATGCCGCCCAGCTTTACCAGCAAAGTGCCGCCAAATGCGGCATTACGATCGACATTCGCCGCGAACCCGGCGATGGCTACTGGTCCGAGGTCTGGAACAAGAAGCCCTTCAGCCTGTCTTACTGGGGTGGCCGCGCAACCCAGAACCAGATGTACACGACCGGCTATGTTTCGGACGCTGATTGGAACGACACGCGTTTCAAGAACGAGCAATTCGACCAGATGGTCGTGGCCGCGCGTGGCGAACTCGATGAGGAAAAGCGCAAAACCATGTATCGCGACATGGCTGTGCTGATGCGTGACGAAGGCGGATTGATCGTGCCGTTCTTCAACGAGACGATGGACGCCGTTTCAACCGCCAAGGTGAGTGGCTACAAAAAAAGCCCGCAGGGCGAGCTGATGGACGGCTATGCCTTGGCAGCCTGCTGGCCGACAGCCTGACGCCGCACGACATCTTTCATGAAGGCAGCGGCTCGTATCGCTGCCTTCATCTGTTTCAAGGAACCAAAACATGGCGCTCGACAACAAGCTTTTGCTGATCATTCTGGATGGCCTGCCATGGCGCAACTGGCGCCGTTTCATGGGCAATCTGGAAGGCTGGGTGCAATCGGGCGATGCGCGCGCCTGGAAAATGCGCGCCGTTCTGCCTTCGATCTCGGCCTGTTGTTATGCCTCGATCCATACCGGCACCCCGCCGCAGGTTCATGGTGTGTTATCGAACTCGATCCGCCACCGCGTTGCACAGCCGGACATTTTCTCGGAAGTCACCAAGGCAGGCGGGACCACGGGTGCGGTGACCCATTCCTACTGGTCGGAGTTCTTTCAGCGCTTCCCCTTCGATACGGTGGAAGACCTCGAATATGACGAGCCGGGCAGCCCGATCACGCATGGCCGCTTCCACACGATGAGCGGGTATAACCACCGCAACCAGATGACGCCGAGCGACATCGATCTGTTTGCGACGCTCACCAAGCTGACGCGTCACCACAAGATCGACTACGGTATTCTTCATACCTGCACGCTGGACTCGATGGGCCATCGCTTCGGGCATGATTGCCATGAGATGGACGAGGCGCTGGTGATCATGGATGTGATGCTTGCAGCCTTCCTCCCCGAATGGCTCAAGGCCGGCTATGAGGTGATCGTCACCGCCGACCATGGCCAGACAGATCGCGGCCATCATGGCGGCCATGACGACGAGATGCAGGACTTTGCGCTATATTATTTCGGCAAGGGCCAGGGACCGGCCGAAGATGTGCTGCTCGACCAGTTGCAGCTTGCGCCAACAATTTTGACGCGGCTGGGCGTGCCGATCCCCGATACGATGAAGGCGAAGCCCTTCCTTTCCTGATCGACCAGCAACGAAAAAGGCCGCCCTTGCGAGCGGCCTTTCTATCTTATTTTCTGCGAGGAGCGGATTACGCCGCCTGCTCGAGATCGGTCTTCCAGGTGCCGGCTGCAGCCAGCGAGTTCATGCGCGCGCGGTGTGTAAAGGCGCGCTGGCCGGCAGCGACATTTTCCGACTTGCCCGACCATGCCTTCAAGGCGGCAGCCTGCAAGGCGCGGCCATAAGAGAAGGTCAGCTTCCAAGGCAGATCATAAGCGGCGTTCATGGCCGACAAATGCGCGGTGGCTTCCTCATCCGACTGGCCGCCCGACAGGAAGGCGATGCCTGGAACAGCCGACGGAACCGTTGACTTCAGGCAGCGGACGGTCTTTTCGGCAACTTCCTCGACGCTTGCCTTGCGGGCATTCTTGCCGTCGATGACCATGTTCGGCTTCAGGATCATGCCTTCGAGCGAAACGCGCGCGTCGTAAAGCTCCTGGAACACGGTCTTCAAAACCCATTCGGTGACTTCATAGCAGCGGTCGATCGAGTGGTCGCCCGGCTTGCCATCCATCAGCACTTCCGGCTCGACGATCGGCACGATGCCGGCTTCCTGGCAAAGGGCTGCATAGCGGGCAAGCGCCTGCGCGTTCTGCTTCACGGCTCCCCAGGTCGGCAAACCGTCGGAAATCGAAATCACGCCACGCCATTTGGCGAAGCGAGCGCCGAGGCCATAATAATCGGCCAAGCGCTCGCGCAGGCCGTCCAGACCTTCGGTGATGGTTTCGCCTTCAAAGCCCGGCAGCGGCTTGGCGCCTGCATCGACCTTGATGCCGGGGATCGAGCCGGAAGCCTTGATGAGTTCGGCAAGCGGCGTGCCGTCAACAGCCTTTTGGCGCAGGGTCTCGTCGTAAAGAATGACGCCGGAAATATACTTCGTCATCGCTTCATCGGCGCGGAACAGCATTTCGCGATAATCGCGACGCGTATCAGCCGTCGATTCAACCTGGATCGTATCGAAGCGCTTCTTGATGGTGCCGGAGCTTTCATCGGCAGCAAGAATACCCTTGCCGTCGGCAACCATGGCCACTGCGATATCTTCAAGGCGTTCGGTGGTCATTGCGTTCTCCTGAATGGGGTAGCTTGCCCATAACAGAAGCCCTCCGACAGGGGAAGGAGAGCTTAAACCATTGAACCGATTGAAAAAATTCTAAATCGGTTTAGATCGTCCGGGCCTCATGAAGCGGCCCGGACCAAGCGGCATTTTCAGCCCTGCTTGAGAACCGAAACGCCAGGAAGATCCTTGCCTTCCATCCATTCGAGGAAGGCGCCACCAGCGGTCGAAACATAGGTGAAGACCTCTTCGACACCCGCATGATTGAGCGCCGAAACCGTATCCCCGCCCCCGGCAATCGACACGAGTTCACCGGCCCTGGTGCGCTCGGCAGCATGTTTGGCCGCAGCCACGGTTGCCTTGTCGAACGGCGCGATCTCGAAAGCGCCAAGCGGCCCGTTCCAGACAAGCGTCTTCGCCTTGTCGATCCACTGGTTGATGACGGAAACCGTTTCAGGCCCGGCGTCGAGGATCATGGCATCCGCCGGAACGGCATCCACGGAAACGACTGCGTTCGCCGCATTTGCTTTGAACTCGCGCGCAATTACCGCATCCGTTGGCAGAACAATCGCGCAGCCGGCCTTTTCGGCGGTCGCAAGAATATTCTTGGCAGTGTCGGCAAGATCATGCTCGCAAAGCGATTTGCCGACATCCTTGCCCTGGGCTGCCAGGAATGTGTTTGCCATTCCGCCGCCGATCACCAGCGCGTCCACCTTGGCCACCAGGTTCTGCAATAAGTCGATCTTGGTCGAAACCTTCGCACCGCCGACAATGGCCACGACCGGCTTTTGAGGCGAGCCCAGGCCCTTTTCCAGCGCGTCGAGCTCGGCCTGCATCGTGCGGCCCGCATAGGCGGGCAGGAGATGCGCCAACCCTTCGGTGGACGCATGGGCGCGGTGGGCGGCGGAAAAGGCATCGTTCACATAAACATCACCGGAAGCGGCAAGCGCCTTGGCGAAATCCGGATCGTTCTTCTCCTCGCCCTTGTGAAAGCGCGTGTTTTCGAACAACAAGATGTCGCCTTCCTCGATCGAGCGGGAAGACGCCTCGGCCTTTTCGCCGATGCAATCTTCAACGAACGCGACCGGCCGACCGAAGATGCCCGCAGCGACCTGGGCGATGGGCTTCAACGAATATTGCGGATCCGCCGCACCTTTCGGGCGACCAAAATGGGCAAGCAGAATGACGCGCGCGCCCTTCTCGGCAAGTTCCGTCACCGTTGGCTTGACGCGCTCGATGCGGGTCGTGTCGGAAACCTTTCCGTCCTGCATCGGTACGTTGAGATCGACGCGCACCAGAACGCGCTTGTTCTTGACGTCTGCATCGTCCAGCGTGCGGAAAGCCGCCATCGGTTCAACTCCTCATGTCGAATTGGTGCGCGAGTTAGAGCGCAGCGGACGCGGCGACGCAAGCGGCGCAACCCCTTCAAAATCGATTAGCAAACTGTGACGCCAAAAGAAAAAGGCGCCCGGTGAAAACCTGACGCCTTTGCAAGGTTCGAACGCGTGAAGCTTAAAGCAGCTTGCCCATGGCAACCGCCGTGTCGCACATGCGGTTTGAGAAGCCCCATTCGTTGTCATACCACGACAGGATGCGCACGAAGTTGCCTTCGAGCACCTTGGTCTGGTCGAGCGCAAAGGTCGAGGAATGTGGGTCGTGGTTGAAGTCGATCGACACATTCGGCTGATCCGTCACAGCCAGAATGCCCTTCAGCGAGCCATTTGCCGCTGTCTTGATCGCATCGTTGATTTCTTCAACGGTGGTATTGCGCGACGCCACGAATTTCAGGTCGACAACCGAAACATTCGGGGTCGGCACGCGGATGGACGAGCCATCGAGCTTGCCCTTGAGTTCCGGAAGAACGAGGCCAACGGCCTTTGCGGCACCCGTCGAAGTCGGGATCTGTGACAGCGCGGCTGCGCGGGCGCGGTAAAGATCCTTGTGCATCGTGTCGAGCGTCGGCTGATCCCCCGTATAAGAGTGGATCGTCGTCATGAAGCCCTTTTCGATGCCGACAGCTTGGCTCAGCACGAAAGCGACCGGCGCCAGGCAGTTTGTGGTGCAGGACGCGTTGGAGATGACCACGTGATCCTTGGTCAGCTTGTCGTGATTGACGCCGTAAACCACGGTCAGATCGGCACCATCGGCGGGAGCCGACACGATCACGCGCTTGGCACCAGCCTGGAGATGCGCGGACGCCTTATCCTTCGAGGTGAAGATGCCCGTGCATTCCAGCGCGATATCGACGCCGAGATCCTTGTGCGGAAGTTCGGCTGGATTCTTGACCGCGGTGACCTTGATGCGCTTGCCATCGACCACGATGAACTCGCCATCGACTTCGACCGTGCCGGGATATTTGCCGTGAATGGAATCGAAGCGCAGCAGATGCGCATTGGTTTCCACCGGGCCGAGATCGTTGATCGCAACGACTTCAATATCGCTGCGGCCGCTTTCGTGGATCGCCCGCAGAACGTTGCGGCCGATACGACCAAATCCGTTGATGGCAACTTTGACGCTCATTCCATTCTCCCAATTTGCCTGGATCAGGCGATCAGCTGAAACTTCTCAATTCAGGCCGCGAGGCGCTTGCGGACCGCTTCGGCGGCGGCATCCGCCGTGATGCCGAAATGCTTGTACAGATCGCCAATCTCGCCGCTTGCCCCGAAGCCCTTCATGCCGACAAACAGGCCGTCAGAGCCGATCAGGTGATCCCAGCCTTCGCGAACACCGGCTTCGATCGCGAGCTTGACCTTGGCCGAACCGATGATCGCCTGCTGGTAGCCTTCGCTCTGCTTGGCGAACAATTCCATGCAGGGCACGGATACGACACGGGCCGCGATCCCCTCGCCTTGCAGCTTGTCGCGCGTCGCCATGGCGATCTCCACTTCCGAACCGGTGGCGAAGATCGTCACCCTGGCATCGTCAGCACCAGCCAGTTCATAAGCGCCGCGTGCGGAAAGATTTTCTTCCACATGCTCGGTCCGCAGTGTCGGCAGATTCTGGCGCGTCAGAGCAAGCGTCGACGGCGTTTCCTTCGATTCCAGCGCCGCTTGCCAGCATTCAACGGCCTCAACCGCATCGGCCGGACGCATGACATAATGGTTCGGGATCGCGCGAAGGGCGGCAAGATGCTCCACCGGCTGGTGGGTCGGGCCATCTTCGCCCAAACCGATCGAGTCATGCGTCATCACAAACGCAACGCGGATCTGCATCAGCGAAGCCAAACGCATGGCTGGACGCGCATAATCGGAGAAGGTCAGGAAGGTGCCGCCGTAAGGAATGGCCCCGCCATGCAGCGCGATGCCGTTCATCGCTGCGGCCATGCCATGTTCGCGGATGCCGTAATAAACATAACGGCCCGAATAATCCTCAGCCGTGAGCGGCGTGGTCTGGCTGGTCTTGGTGTTATTGGAGCCGGTCAGATCGGCCGAACCGCCAATCGTATCCGGCACAACGCCATTGATGACTTCCAGCGCCATTTCCGAAGATTTGCGGGTCGCAACTTTCGGCTTTTCGGCTGAAAGCTTCTTCTTGTATTCATTGATCGCCTCATCGAAGCCGGCCGGCAGATCGCCGCGGAAGCGACGCTCGAACTCACCCTTCAACTCGGCATCAAGCCCGTTGAAATGCTCCTGCCAGGCCTTCGACGCCTTCGCGGAATTGAGGCCCACCAAACGCCAGGCATCGAGAATGTCGGACGGAACGACGAAAGGTTCAGACTCCCAGTTCAACGCCTTGCGCGCGCCGGCGATTTCTTCTGCACCCAGCGGCGAACCATGTGCCTTGTTGGTGCCGGCACGGGTTGGGGCACCGAAGCCGATGGTGGTGCGGCACGCAATCATGCTCGGCTTGTCGGATGCCTGAGCAGCCTCGATCGCCTGTGCGATGGCTTCAGGATCATGGCCGTCAATGCGCTGCGTGTGCCAGCCGGAGGCTTCGAAGCGTGCGCATTGATCCGTTGAATCCGTCATCGAAATCTTGCCGTCGATCGAAATCCGGTTGTCATCCCAAAACACGATCAGCTTCGACAATTTCAAATGACCGGCCAGCGTCAGCGCTTCCTGGCTGATGCCTTCCATAAGGCAGCCATCGCCCACCAACGCGTAAGTGTAATGGTTGACGATGTCATCGCCATAAGCCGTATTGAGGTGCCGTTCAGCGATCGCAAAGCCGACCGAATTGGCGAAGCCCTGACCAAGCGGACCCGTCGTGGTTTCAATGCCATCGGCGTGTTTGTATTCCGGGTGCCCGGCGGTTTTCGAACCGAGCTGGCGGAAATTCTTGATCTCGTCGATCGTCATGTCCTCGTAGCCGGTGAGATACAGCAACGAGTAAAGCAGCATGGAACCGTGACCGGCCGAAAGGATGAAGCGATCCCGGTTCGGCCAATGAGGGTTCTGCGGATCAAACCGCAGATACCGGCTGAACAGGACGGTGGCGATATCAGCCGCGCCCATCGGCAGGCCGGGATGGCCGGAATTGGCTTTTTCAACCGCGTCCATCGACAGGAAGCGGATCGCATTGGCCATGCGGTCGTGTTTGTCGCGTGAGGTCATGGCGATGCTCGCTCTCATGATACGGTTCGACGGGTTTGTGCAGCCTCAGAAAGACGGGGCCGCAAGTCGCCGCGACACATAGCAGGCAGCCCCGCCGTGTCAATGAAAGCGAAGCTATGCGAACCGATTTGGAAACGCGATTACGAGGATTTGTCCCACCAAATCGTGATCGAAAAGACATCCGGCTCGATCGGAACGCTGTCATCGCGTCCATCGGGAAATTCCATCCAGGCCACGCGTGCCTTCACCTGCTCGGCGCCGAGAAGGAACAGCGGGCCATAAGGCTGGGGACTGGGGTGCGACGGGCTGCTAATCGTGAAGGCTTGGCTCGGGAAGCGCAGATCAACCGTCTGCACCTTGTCCCAGGGCCGGTCGCTTCTCCATTCCCCAGGCTCATGGTCAGGCTCCGTATCATAGATCGCGATACGGATGATTTGCTGGAGACAGCCGCCGGTATAAACGACGAGCCCCGCCGGCTGGACCACAAGTCTTTGCGGCCCCATCAGCGCCGGATCTACGGGCGGCAGAAACGCGGTATCGCCCTGGTCGATCAGATAGAACTGGCCGTAATCGCCCTGCCAGGAAAGATCGGCGCCGCCCAGACATTGCGCGGTTTCAATGGACACGGCTTTCTCCTGCATCGCGTGACTTTCCCACGATGTTAGCTGCCATCGGGAGGCAATGTCACGAGTGTTAACCGGGGATAGCGTTACGCGCTGATTGACGCTGCCTTTTCAAGCCGCCAAGATTCCCGCGCATTTATGCGTTGTCTGGCGAAATGATTCGGTCGACAAAGGTCCGCTGCAGGGGCAGTCGGTATTCTTCCAGGCCGGATTTTTGAGATGGGGACATGTCGGGAGCCACTTTAAAGGAAGCGTTGACGCGACTCGGCAGCGCGATGACCACGCTGGAAGATGCCGTTTCGGCGCGCATCGACCGCGAAGGCGATTACATCGAGGCCGAAGCGGAAGTACAGCGAATGAACGCGGACCGTGCGCGTTTGGCCGACGAACTCGACAAGTCGGAAGCGCGCGCAGAGCGTCTCGAAGACGCCAACAAGGAAGTTTCGCGTCGTCTCGTCACGGCGATGGAAACGATTCGCGCCGTTCTCGATCGATAAAGGAACGCAGATGCCGCAAGTCACCGTCACGATCGATAACAAGGCTTATCGCATGGCCTGTGACGACGGGCAGGAAGAACATCTCGTCGGGCTGGCCGAAAGGTTCGACCGTTATGTGGGACATTTGAAGGGCAGTTTCGGCGAGATTGGCGACCAGCGACTGACCGTCATGGCCGGTATCATGATCATGGACGAGTTGTCGGAACTCGAAAAGCGCCTTCAGGGTCTGGACAGCGAAATGGAAACCTTGCGCAATACGCGCGATGAAGCATTGGCGAAAGCCAATGACCATGAAACCTCGCTGGCGCAAACTCTCGCTGACGTTGCGGTCCGTATGGAACATCTTGCTTTGCAGGTCGCGGGCAAAACAGCCTGACATTTATCGGCCGCTTCCTCGCCACCATGTAAATGCCGTGATCGGCCGTTAACGCTTTTTACGTGCAGCATTTATCGAACGGCCCAGGATCCCGTCTTTCCCGAACTATTTGCGGCGGAGCGTTGCTCGCCACCGCATTGCTTGGTCATGGAGTTTCGGCTGCTGCGGCCGAAACCTTCAAGGCTGAATATGTGGTTTCCATTTACGGCCTGACGATTGCGCGCACGAATTTCACCAGCACGATCGACGCGAAGAGCTACAAGGTGGACGGGACGATTTCGAGCTCCGGTCTCGCTGCCGTGTTCGACGACACGCAAGGCAAAGTAAGCACTTCGGGCCGGATCGCCGAGGCCAGAAACAGCCCCACGACCTATTCGCTGGATTACACTTCCGGGAAAAAAAAGCAGCGCACCACGGTGCGGTTCGAAGACAACAATGTTGTTGCCACAGAGAATGATCCACCACCCAGGCGTCGTCATGGCTTCGTGCCGGTGGATGCCGGCGATCTCGTCAATGTGGTTGATCCGCTGACCGCGACCCTGGTTCGCGCAGGCTCACTCGATGAGGTGTGCAACCGGACCG
>JAFAGL010000192.1 GCA_023422735.1 Pseudomonadota bacterium | reverse complement strand
CACGTTGACCGGGCGTACGGATGGCTCTGCCATCCAACTCGATAATCCAGCCGTCATCAGTATTGGAAACAGCGACAGAGCTATAGAAGCGCTTGGGCGCTGCCGGCTTCGAAAGTTGCTGCGCACGCTTTACGGGATCGACCTGGTTTTGAGATGATCCAGTCTCCAGATCGCTGAGAATGTCGCGCATAGATTTCGTGTCCTGGTGATCGCAGACAAATATGAAGTGCAGCCCGTCAAAATCGAGTCGCAGTGATTATTCCGCGCTTGCCTCATCGAGGCCTAACAGATTCCAGCTTTGAACCATATGCGGCGGCATTTCCGCAGTAATATCGATCCGCCCCCGATCAGGATGCGGAATTACAATGCGCCGAGCATGAAGATGAAGTCGATTTTGAACGCCACCGGGGAATTCCCAATTCTGGTCCGCTTCGAAATATTTCGGATCACCGATAATGGGGCAACCAATCTCAAGTGCGTGTACGCGTAACTGGTGGGTTCGGCCGGTGTACGGCTCCATTTCCAGCCAGCTCAACCTCTGGCCGGCTTGCTCGACGATACGGTAATGCGAAATGGCGTGGTCGGCACCCTTTTCCCCATGGTTCGCAACGCGCATACGATCTCCATCGGGCGTCTGCTCTTTGACGAGCCACGAAGATATTCGCCCCTCACGTTGCTTTGGAACGCCCTTTACCAACGACCAGTAAGTTTTTTGCGTTTCTCTATGTCGAAACGACTCGGCGAGTTTCATTGCCGCCAATCGTGTTCGAGCCACAACAAGAACACCTGATGTGTCACGATCGAGACGGTGAACGAGACGTGGCTTTTCACCCTTCTTGCTACGCCACGCTTCAAGCATGCCGTCGACATGGCGCGAAACGCCAGACCCGCCTTGAACAGCCAAACCTGCCGGCTTGTTGAAAACAAAAACCTTTTCGTCCTCATGAATCAACATCTTGGCCAAGAGATCGCCATCATCCTGACCGCGAATTGTCTTCACAGTCAAAGGTCCGGCAGTGCCCTTTTCATCCGTGCCCAAAGGCGGAATACGGATCGATTGTCCGGGCTGAACTCGCGTGTCGGCCTTCGCACGGCCGCCGTCGATGCGAATCTGCCCCGAACGCAAAAGCTTTTGCAGATGCCCGAAGCCAAGACCGGGGAAATGGGTCTTGAACCAGCGATCGAGGCGCATTCCGGCCTCACCCGCATCCACTGATTTGACTTCTACACCGGCCATTTGTCTTCACGCCCTGTTTGTGCCGCAGATAGCATCACGACAAAGCGCGCGCGACCCACAATCCGACAAACACAGCATATAAAGACAACAGGACAGAAGCGGCGGCGTAACCGAATGCGGCGCTGGCTTGGCCCCGCTCCCATAATGTCGCGAAATCCAGTGAAAATGCCGAAAAGGTTGTAAACCCACCCAGAATACCTGTGGCTACAAATAAACGCAAAGCATCGGACGTACCGGACCTGCGGGCAAGCCAACCGATAAAAAGGCCCATGGCCAGCGAACCGAGAATATTGATTACAATTGTCCACCAAGGAAAGGATGTGGCAACGATACGCACGGCCAACATATTCACCGTATGGCGAAGCGAAGCGCCAATTGCACCACCTATCGCTACGAGCACTACGCCTTGCATAAGGTTCTCGCGCCTCTCCTAAGTTTGCGACCCACGTTCACTGCGCAAACGATTCCAGTATTCGATCCGCTTTCGAATCTCACGCTCGAAGCCGCGATCGACAGGCTGATAGAAATTTTGCCGTCCAAGGCGGTCGGGAAAGTAGTCCTGTCCTGAAAAAGCACTAGGCTGATCATGGTCGTAGGCATAACCCTGCCCGTAATCCTCCGCCTTCATCAACTTCGTCGGAGCATTCAAAATATGTTTCGGCGGCATCAGCGATCCGTTTTCCTTGGCGGTTCGCATGGCACTTTTGAAAGCAGTGTAAACTGCATTAGATTTGGGTGCCGTGGCCAGATAGACGCAGGCTTGCGCCAAGGCCAGTTCGCCTTCTGGCGAGCCCAGATAGTCATAGGCATCCTTCGCCGCATTGGCGATTCCGAGCGCTTGCGGATCAGCGAGACCAATATCCTCTACAGCCATTCGAACGAGGCGGCGTCCGATATAAAGAGGATTTTCTCCCGCATCGAACATTCGGCAAAGATAATAGAGCGCCGCATCAGGATCAGACCCGCGCACGGATTTATGGAGCGCAGAAATCAGATTGTAATGGCCATCCTGACTTTTGTCGTAAACAGGCGCACGTCTCTGTACGATCCGGATCAAGCCTTCAGGATCGAAAACTTCCCCTGGCTTAGCCGCGCGCCAAACCTCTTCAGCGAGCGTCAGGCCGGCGCGCCCATCTCCATCGGCCATTCGCACCAGCAGCTCTCGTGCGTCATCATTCAGTGGCAATTGTTCTTCTTCCAACGCCTCTGCTCGCTTCAGCAGCTTGGCAATACTGTCCTCGCTGTGCGCCTGGAAGGTAAGAACGCGTGCCCGCGATAGAAGCGCCGCGTTGAGTTCAAACGAAGGATTTTCCGTCGTCGCACCGATCAAGACGACCGTCCCATCCTCCATGACAGGCAGAAATGAATCCTGCTGGGCACGATTGAATCGATGTATCTCATCGACGAATAACAGCGTTTGATGCCCGTTGCGCCTTCGCAATCGCGCGGCATCAAAAGCCTTCTTGAGGTCCGCAACTCCGGAAAAAACCGCAGAGATTTGCTCGAAAGCAAAATTCGTCTGGTTGGCGAGCAGGCGCGCAACAGTGGTTTTGCCGGTCCCAGGCGGCCCCCAAAAAATCATGGAGCCGAGCGTTCCCGACGCTATCATCCGCGTCAGGATCCCGTCCTCGCCGGTAATATGCTCTTGACCAACGACATCGCTTAAGGCCTTCGGACGTAACCTGTCGGCCAGCGGCCTTGTGTCACTCGCATGGAGCGTCGGCGCTTCATCGCGGCTGGCGAAAAGATCACTCATCAGAAACGAAGGCTTTGTCTTATGAGCCGGCCTTCACGCTCAATGACGAAGCGCCATGTCCGAACCCCGCTTTCTGTAAGCCTCTGGAGTTGGGCCAGGGACGTTACCTCGCTTTGATTAAGTTCGCGTACAATATCGTTTCGACGAAAACCAACACGTGCCGCAGGAGAAGCCGGAGCCACATCCAGGATGATAACACCGCTGCTGGTTATCGGCATATTGATCCGTTGCGCGAGCCGAGGCGAAAGTTCAGCCACCGTTGCGCCCGCAAATGGGCTTTCGCCCTTAATCTCGACCTCGCCCGCCTCGCTTTCAGGTGCACGCTCCAAAGTTAGCGAAACGCTGGCTTCTCTTCCTTGGCGCAACACTGTAACTTTAGCTACGCCACCGATCTCCTGCGTTGCCAGACGATAACCAAGTCCATCCGGACTATCGATCCGCGCATCGTTCATCGCAATCACAACATCTCCGGGGCGAAGCCCTGCATTTGCGGCGGGACCATTCGCGATCACATTGGAAACAAGCGCCCCATACGGGCGCTCCATTCCCAAAGCTTCGGCAACATCTGATGTCACAGAGTCGAATGTGGCGCCAATGAAAGGCCTTTCAAAGTAGTCATTTCCGGCCTTCGCAGAAGCCACCACGGCTCGAACAATATTGGAGGGAATCGCGAACCCAATTCCGATTGAACCGCCGGAACGGCTGTAGATCGCCGTGTTGATACCAACGAGATTGCCATGCATGTCGATCAGCGCGCCACCCGAATTGCCGGGATTAATCGCAGCATCTGTTTGAATGAAGAAGCCGAAATCCGTGACCCCAATATGCGTACGTGCCAGAGCCGAAACGATGCCGCTGGTTGTAGTTTGGCCAACACCGAACGGATTGCCCATCGCCAACACGAGATCGCCAACCTCCAATGCTTCCGAATTGCCCATCGGAATGGTTGGCAGTGCCTCTGGTGGATCGATCTTCAAGACTGCAAGATCTAGAGACTCATCCTTCAAAAGAACGGTGCTTTCGAACTCTCGCCCATCCGCGAAAGCTATCTTAACCTCATCAGCATCCTTGATAACGTGATTGTTCGTGACAATCAGGCCGCCTACGTCGACGATGACGCCCGAACCCAGAGCGGACTGCGCCCGAGGCGGCAACTGGCGACCGAAAAACTGTTCAAAAAAGGGATCGCCCGCGAATGGTGAGGGCCTGCCCCTCGGGTTGCGTGACGCATACACATTGACAACAGCTGGCGATGTCTTCTGCACCAAAGGCGCATATGACAACTGAACCTCGCGCTCTCCAAACGGAAGACGCCGCTCCACCTGACCCTCGCCGCGCCCACCAACTGGGCTCGCTCGCTCGCCAGCCTGACCTAAAAAACCTTCAACGCCGGCTGCACCGGTGCTCTCTTGAGCAAGACTTATAATGGGCGTGAACAGCGACGCGACCACGAATGTGGCTACGAACGCTTTGTGAGATGCGAATGCCATCAAACCAAACCTGGATCAGTTACGAAGAATAGTCGAGCTTCTTAATCATCGCGATTCATTGCGAATGAACCAAGGCGTCGAACATGCTCAAACAATTTCCTGAAACAAAAAAGGAGCCTTTCGGCCCCTTTTTGCATCTTGGTAGAAAACAGCTGATTATGCTGCTTCGCTTTCTTCAGCAGCCTGCTCGGCTTCGACGCGAGCACGATCCGCTGCACCCTTGGCATCAACGTCCCGATCAACGAACTCAATGACAGCCATTGGCGCGTTGTCGCCATGACGGAAACCTGCCTTCATGATCCGCAAGTAGCCGCCATTGCGTGTTGCGTAACGCGGAGCGATCGTGTCGAACAAACGCTTGGTGACAGCCTCGTTGCCGATAGCCGCAGCCGCCTGACGGCGTGCATGCAGGTCGCCACGCTTTCCGAGCGTCACGAGCTTCTCAACAATCGGGCGAAGTTCTTTCGCCTTGGGCAACGTTGTAACAATCTGCTCGTGCTCGAGCAGCGAAGCAGCCATGTTGGTGAACAGGGCCTTACGGTGGCTATGCGTACGATTGAGCCGGCGATGGGCGCGTCCATGGCGCATGGCTAATCTCCTTGAGTTGAACCGGAAGCGCGCGAGCTCCCAGGGCTGAGTTGCTTAATATTGGTCTTCGTAACGCTTGGCGAGATCTTCGATGTTCTCTGGAGGCCAATCCGGCACTTCCATACCGAGATGGAGACCCATCGCAGCGAGAACTTCCTTGATTTCGTTAAGTGACTTGCGGCCGAAATTCGGAGTGCGGAGCATTTCTGCTTCTGACTTCTGGATCAGGTCGCCGATGTAAACGATGTTGTCGTTCTTAAGGCAGTTTGCAGAACGTACAGAAAGTTCCAGCTCATCGACCTTCTTGAGAAGCGACGGATTGAACGCCAGTTCAGTAACCTGCTCCGAAACCTGCTCTTTCTGCGGCTCGTCGAAATTGACAAACAGGCCTAGCTGATCCTGAAGGATGCGCGCTGCAAATGCGACGGCATCTTCGCCTGAAACCGAACCGTTGGTTTCGATCGACATTGTGAGCTTGTCGTAATCAAGCACTTGTCCTTCACGGGTGTTTTCCACCTTGTAGGACACTTTCTTGACGGGCGAATACAGGCTATCTACCGGAATCAGGCCAATCGGTGCGTCTTCTGCACGATTGCGATCTGCCGGCACATAACCCTTGCCGTTGTCGACCGTGAATTCCATGCGGATCTCGGCACCTTCATCAAGCGTGCAGATCGCGTGATCCGGATTCAAGATCTCAACATCGCCAACCGTCTGAATATCGCCAGCCGTCACAGTACCTGGGCCGGACTTGCGAACAACCATCCGCTTAGGGCCATCGCCTTCCATGCGGATTGCGATTTCCTTGATATTCAAAACAATATCCGTGACGTCTTCGCGAACGCCCGGAATCGAAGAGAATTCGTGCAATACGCCATCGATTTGCACAGCGGTGACGGCGGCACCACGCAGCGACGACAGCAGCACACGACGCAGCGCGTTACCAAGCGTCAAACCGAAGCCACGCTCAAGCGGCTCGGCAACAAGCGTTGTCACGGTCTTGCTCTTCGATGAGAACTCAACCTTGTTCGGCTTGATCAGTTCTTGCCAGTTCTTCTGGATCATCTCTAGTCCTTCCTCGTTGCCACCATCCAATCGTGGCAATCATCGGTGCGAAGAAACTGCGATACCCCAAGGCATTTCGTCCAGGGCTCTCGCGGATCTCTGACTTAAGCTTAAACGCGACGCTTCTTGCGCGGGCGGCAGCCATTGTGCGGGATTGGCGTCACATCACGAATGGACGTGATCGTGAAACCAGCAGCCTGAAGCGCGCGCAAAGCCGACTCGCGCCCCGAACCCGGGCCCGAAACTTCAACTTCCAGCGTACGCATACCGTGTTCCTGTGCTTTCTTCGCACAGTCTTCGGCAGCCATCTGAGCAGCAAACGGGGTCGACTTACGCGAGCCTTTGAAGCCCTGCGCACCTGCCGACGACCAGGCAATCGCATTGCCCTGCGCGTCGGTGATCGTGATCATGGTATTGTTGAAAGTCGAATTCACATGGGCTACGCCCGAAGAAATGTTCTTGCGTTCACGACGACGAACGCGTGCGGCTTCCTTAGCCATAATAGTCCTTTCTTACTGATCTCTACGCCGCCGTAATTCCAGCGGCTCCACCTTGGAAAAGGAATAAAACGAGCAGGCTGCCAATCGCAGGCTCTTGCTCGCCCTATTCCAACCAGAAAATTACTTCTTCTTACCGGCAATTGCCTTCGCCGGGCCCTTGCGCGTACGCGCATTGGTATGAGTGCGCTGACCGCGAACAGGCAGCTGGCGACGATGACGGAGACCGCGATAGCAGCCAAGATCCATCAAGCGCTTGATGTTCATTGAGGTTTCGCGACGAAGATCACCTTCAACCTGATAATCGCGATCGATCGCTTCGCGGATCTGCAGTACCTCTGCATCTGTCAACTGGTTCACGCGACGCTCGGCTGGGATACCGACCTTCTCGACGATTTCCTGGGCAAAGTGCTTGCCGATACCGTGAATGTACTGAAGCGCGATCACTACGCGCTTGTTGGTCGGGATGTTAACGCCCGCAATACGTGCCATTTCTTTTCACTCCATGTGAGCTGGTTGAACCAGCATGAGTTCATTTCCCACGTCCGGTGGAGGCCGGCCCTTGTGGGGCTTACATGACCTTAAACCGGCAACACAAAACCGGCCTGTCAGTCAAATGTCTGATAGGAGACGGGTCGCTATAGGCGGACTTTAACGACTCGTCAACTCCAAGCGATCTGGACCTTAGCCAAATCTCTCAAATATGTTTTGCGAGGATGGTTTCGATTTCAGAGGTCACCATATCCACCGGCGCCATACCGTCGATCGTCTGCAACTGGCCCGTCTCCCGATAATAGTCGGAAAGCGGCGCGGTTTTCTGACGATATTCCTCAAGCCGCTTTCCGAGTGACTCGGCATTGTCGTCGGCGCGAACAGAGCCTCCGGAAGCAAGCGTATCGGCCACCCGCTTTTCAATGCGAGCGAGCAAAGCCGCTTCATTGACCTTAAGCTCGATCACCGCATCAAGTTTGAGCCCCTTACCCTGAAGAATTTTATTAAGGGCTTTGGCCTGGGGAACCGTGCGTGGATATCCGTCAAGAATGAAACCCTTGGCACAATCCGGTTCATCGACGCGCTCGGAAACGATCTGATTCACGATTTCGTCTGAAACCAGCTCGCCGGCATCCATGACGGATTTTGCGCGACGCCCCACTTCACTTCCAGCTTTCACCGCAGCTCGCAGCATATCCCCGGTAGATAACTGCGGTATCCCGTGCTGGTCAACAAGTCGCTGTGCTTGCGTGCCTTTTCCCGCCCCCGGCGGCCCAAGCAGTATCAGCCTCATCGTCCCCTCTTTCCTCCGCGGAGCTTCGACTTCTTGATCAGCCCCTCATACTGATGGGCGATCAAGTGCCCTTGAACCTGTGCCACCGTATCGAGCGTGACACTCACGACAATAAGCAAGGATGTCCCACCCAGATAGAACGGTACACCCGTCGCCGAAATCAGGAACTCTGGAAGCAAACATACCAGCGTAATGTAGATGGCACCAACCACCGTAATACGCGTCAAAACGTAATCGATGTAGTCCGCCGTACGCTCACCCGGCCGATAGCCAGGGATAAAGCCCGAATGCTTCTTCAACTGGTCTGCGGTATCTTTCGGATTGAAGACAATCGCGGTGTAAAAGAAACAAAAGAAGATGATGAGCGCCGCATAAAGCAGCATGTAAAGCGGCTGCCCGTGACCAAGTGCCGTTAGAACCGTGCTCGCCCAACCTGGCAGCGTCGTCGTATCGGTAAATCCAGCGGCAGTCGCTGGCAACAAGAGAAGCGATGAGGCGAAAATTGGGGGGATCACACCCGCAGTATTCAGTTTCAAGGGGAGATGCGACGTCTCACCCTGGAACATCCGATTGCCAACCTGGCGCTTCGGATACTGAATCAGCAAGCGGCGCTGCGCGCGCTCGAAGAATACGATCACGCCAATAACAACCACCGCGAGAACGAAAATCGCCAGAATCAGACCGGTAGAAAGCTGTCCAGTCCGGTTGAGTTCAAGCGCGCCTCCGACGGCCCCTGGCAGCCCAGCCACAATACCGGCGAAGATAATCAACGAAATACCGTTGCCGATACCACGTGCGGTGATCTGCTCGCCCAACCACATCAGGAACATGGTTCCGCCCACGAGCGTAATTACCGTGGACAAGCGGAAGAACATGCCTGGATCGGTAACCAGGTTATTCCCCGCTTCCAAACCAACCGCGATCCCATAGGCCTGAACAGTAGCAAGAAGAACCGTACCGTAGCGGGTGTACTGGTTAATGATCTTACGGCCCTGCTCGCCCTCTTTCTTCAGCGCTTCCAGAGAAGGAACAACCGAAGTCATCAGCTGAACAATGATTGAGGCCGAAATGTAAGGCATGATGCCGAGCGCAAAGATCGCCATGCGCTCCACCGCGCCACCGGCGAACATATTGAACATGCCGAGAACGCCACCGGATTGCTGCTGAAACGCTTGGGCAAACGCATCCGGATTGATACCGGGCATAGGGATGTAGGTCCCCAACCGGTATACCAACAAAGCGCCGATCGTGAACCAGATACGACGCTTAAGGTCTTCCGCCTTGGCGAAGGCAGCAAAGTTCAAATTGGATGCGAGCTGCTCTGCGGCAGATGCCATGGGAAAGTCTCCGCTAACGCCAGAAATGGCGCTTCCTTACGCAACAAGGCGCCCGACAATGCGGGCGCCGCGTTTCGCCGAGTCCTCGAAATAAGCCCCGGCAGGAAAAGATGCAAGCGAAGCCAGGCACAACGTTGGGCGTTGTTGCCTGGACATCAGATCGCTTACTCGGCAGCCGTTTCCGGTAACTTCAAGGAACCGCCGGCCTTTTCGATCTTTTCACGCGCTGCCTTGCTGGCACCTGCTACATCAAACGAAAGCTTCGCTTTGAGTTCGCCATCGCTGAGAATCCGAACCCCATCCTTGGCACGTCGGACCACACCCGCCTTGATAAGGCTCTCAACCGTGACCGTTTCACTCTTGTCGAGCTTGCCAGCATCAAGAGCAGCCTGAATACGGCCGAGTGACACGGTGCTGAAACTTTTGCCGAAAAGATTGTTGAAGCCACGCTTGGGAAGGCGCCGATAAAGCGGCATCTGACCGCCCTCGAAACCGTTGATGGCAACGCCCGAGCGCGAGCTCTGGCCCTTCACGCCGCGACCACCGGTCTTGCCGGTACCCGAGCCGATACCGCGACCGACACGCTTACGCGAATGCGTTGAGCCTTCGTTGTCCTTGATCTCGTTCAATTTCATAGGAATTCTCCTCGCGATCAAGCCTCGTCCACGACGCGGACGAGATGCTGGACGCTGGCAATCATTCCGCGAACCGCAGGCGTATCCTGCAAAGTGCGACGGCGATGCATCTTGTTCAATCCGAGACCAACCAGCGTTGCGCGCTGCTCCTTCGGACGGCGGATCGGGCTGCCGATCTGTTCGACAACCAGCGTCTTAGCGCTGTCTTTCTTCGCCATAAACCCGCTCCTTATTCGTCAACGGTCACGGCTGAGCCGCGACGCGCCTGCAGGGTCGAGAACTTGATACCGCGAGCAGCAGCAACATCCTTAGGATGAACTTGGCTCTTCAAAGCGTCAAACGTCGCACGTACCATGTTGTAAGGGTTCGACGAACCCATGGACTTAGCGACCACGTCATGCATGCCAAGAGTTTCGAAAACGGCGCGCATCGGACCGCCGGCAATGATCCCGGTACCGGCCTTCGCAGCCCGCAATAAAACGCGACCCGCGCCGTGACGGCCTTCCACGTCGTGATGAAGCGTACGACCCGAGCGCAATGGGACAAAAATCAAATCCCGCTTTGCAGCTTCCGTCGCCTTGCGAATAGCTTCCGGCACTTCGCGTGCCTTCCCGTGACCGAAGCCGACGCGGCCCTTCTGGTCGCCGACGACGACGAGAGCTGCGAAACCGAAACGACGGCCGCCCTTCACCACCTTGGCTACGCGATTGATGTGAACGAGCTTGTCGACGAAACCATCGTCGCGCTCTTCGCGGTCACGGTTGCGATCGCGACCACCTTCCCTACGTTCCTGTGCCATATCCTAGTCCTTATTTTTTTCCGGTAGCACGGATCAACAAAAATCCGGCCGGCATCGCGAGATGCCAGCCGGGGCGATGAGTACTCAGGCTTAGAAGCTGAGGCCGCCTTCGCGGGCAGCTTCGGCCAGAGCCTTCACTCGACCGTGGAAAATATAGGCACCACGGTCGAAAACCACTTCCTTGACGCCGGCTTTCGTCGCACGCTCGGCAACCAGCTTGCCAACGGCAGCCGCAGCGGCCGCATCCGCGCCGGTCTTCAGCGAACCCTTCAGGTCGCCTTCGAGTGTCGAAGCGGCAGCCAGCGTGTGGCCATTGGCGTCGTCGATCACCTGAGCGTAGATGTTCTTGGACGAACGATGAACAGAAAGACGCGGACGATCACCGGAAACCGCCTTGATTTGACGGCGGACGCGGGCGGCGCGCTTCTTGAGAGCAACCTTGTTAGCCATATCCGGCGATCCTTACTTCTTCTTGCCTTCCTTGCGAACGATACGTTCGCCGGCATAACGGACACCCTTGCCCTTATAAGGCTCCGGACCGCGATACTCACGAATCTCAGCCGCAACCTGGCCTACGATCTGCTTATCGATACCCGTAACGACGATTTCTGTCGGCTTAGGTGTAGCGATCGTGATTCCTTCCGGCGTCTGATAAACCACGTCGTGGCTGAAGCCAAGAGCCAGTTGCAGGTTCTTGCCCTGCATGGCAGCGCGATAACCAACGCCAGTGATTTCGAGACGACGCTCGAAACCGTCTTTGACTCCTGTCAGAATATTCACGATCTGCGTGCGGGACATACCCCACTTTGAGCGTGCATCCTTGGATTCGTCACGTGGTTCGACAGAAATCTCACCATTGTCGAGTTTCACAAGAACCTCGTCGTTAACGACGAACTTCAACTCGCCTTTTGGGCCCTTCGCCGTAACCGTCTGGCCCTTCACATCTGCTGTGACGCCCTGCGGAACCGGAACCGGTTTCTTACCAATACGAGACATTGGTCTTGTCCTCGTTGTTCTTGTCCGCCGATCAGAAGATCTGGCAGAGGATTTCGCCGCCGACGTTCTGCTCACGCGCCTCGTGATCCGCCATCACCCCTTTTGGAGTCGATAGGATCGAGATGCCGAGGCCGTTGGCCACATGCGGGATCGTCTTCATGGAAACATAAACACGACGGCCGGGCTTTGAAACACGCGAGATCTCGCGGATAACGGGCACGCCCTCATGATACTTCAACTGAATTTCGATCTCGGACTTACCGTTCTCAAAGTCCGAGACGCTATAATCGCGGATATAGCCCTCTGACTTCAAGACATCCAGAACACGCTGGCGCAAACGCGATGACGGCGTCGAAACCGTCAGCTTGCGGCGTCCAAGCGCATTACGAATACGGGTCAGCATATCGCCGAGTGGATCGGTCATTGACATAACTGTCGCTCCTTACCAGCTCGACTTGACCAGGCCTGGGATTGCTCCCACGGACCCCAATTCGCGCAATGCAATACGCGACATCTTCAACTTGCGATAGAATGCATGTGGACGACCGGTAACTTCACACCGGTTGTGGATCCGCACCTTGGAAGAATTACGCGGAAGCGATGCAAGCTTCAGCTGAGCACGGAAGCGCTCCTCAATCGGGCGGTCCTGATCCATAATGACATCCTTGAGCTCCTTACGCTTTGCAGCATAACGAGCTACCGTCTTGCGGACCTTTTTGTCTTTCTCGACTGAGCTGGTCTTTGCCATTTCAGATTATCCTTTACTCGCTGCCGTTACTGCCGGAACGGGAAGTTCAGTGCCTTCAGCAAGGCCCGAGCTTCTTCGTCCGTTTTGGCTGTCGTACAAACGATGATGTCCATCCCCCAAATCTGATCTACCTTATCGTAGTTGATTTCAGGGAATACGATGTGTTCCTTGATGCCCATGGCAAAATTGCCGCGACCATCGAAACTCTTAGGGTTCAGACCACGGAAATCGCGCACACGTGGCAGCGCAATTGTAACCAGACGGTCAACGAACTCAAACATGCGT
>JAFAGL010000090.1 GCA_023422735.1 Pseudomonadota bacterium | reverse complement strand
CACCAGCCGCGGCGTCCTGGCTAGCTCCGTCCAACCCGTCTTGCGCCTGCTCGCCTTTTTCTTCCGCTTCAGGGAGGCTGATCAAGCGGCTCGGCTGCCCTGGTTCCTGAACCATCGCGAGCACCTGGCCGGTGGGATTGTCTGGAACGGAAACAATAGCGGTTTCGGCCGACGCCGCGCCCCCAGCACGTAAGGTCAGGGAGTGATCCCCAGCCGGCAAAGACTTATCCAGAGCGATCGCAAAATCCCCATTCTCACCTGCAGTGGTGCGGCCAAGGACCAAGTCGTCATCTAGAATTTCGACCGATGCCCCAGGGGTCGCTCGTCCGGCGATGACGGTCGAGCCGTCCGGCTCGACCCGAAGGATATCGAAGCCCGGGGCGACGCGACCGGCGCGTGTATCGACTGACTTGGTTGAGGGTTCGTCGCCAGCCGATGCGCTCTCCGGTGTTTCGAGCACCTCGTTTGTAAGGCCGGCTGGAATTTCAACCTTGTTCTGTTTCAACGGCTGAACGGACGTTTCCGGCTCCGCCTGAGACGTTTGAGTAGATGACTGCGGGCTTGGAGCGGGTGCGGAAGTTGTCTCCCTTGGGGAAGGCGATAGAGCTCCGAAGCCGAACAGTACAATGAGGCCGGCAAGTATAAGCCCAATCAGAAAAAGAACAATTCGCGCCGGTGTAACTGACATTTCCAAAACCCCACGTTCTGCAAGGCATTAGACTGTTTTCCGATCTGTCACAACAAAAAGGCGCGCCTTGTCCTCGCGCGGATCTTGACCTGACCTGCACGCCGGTCCAATCGAGGTCATGTCAAAGATTCAATCCGTCTGCGTTTACTGCGGTTCTTCGCCGGGCCGCTCACCCATTTACATCGAAAGCGGCCATGCGCTCGGCAAGGCGCTTGCCGAAGCGGGCCTGCGGCTCATTTACGGCGGTGGCTCCAGGGGCATCATGGGTGCGGTTTCTGCCGCAACTATTGCTGCCGGCGGCAAGGTTACCGGCATCATCCCGACATTTCTACTTTCAAAGGAAGCCAAGGACGGCACGCCGGACGGGCTGGACGAGTTGCATGTCGTGGACACAATGCATGTGCGCAAGCATATGATGTTCGAGAAATCGGACGCCTTCGTTGCCCTTCCCGGTGGGATCGGGACAGTCGAGGAAATCATCGAGGTGATGACCTGGGGCCAACTCGGCCAGCACAGGAAGCCGATGATCTTCGCGAATGTCGATGGTTTCTGGAACCCGATGCGCGCGCTGATCGACCATATGGCGGGCGAGGGTTTCATCCACAGCGCCCATCAGGTGCGGCCGATCTTTGTCGACCGGATCGATGATATTGTTCCAACCATTCTCGCCAATGCATCTTCGGATGGCGCGAAGCCGGATGGCGACGAGACCGTTCTGGAAAAGATGTGACCGAGCCGCGTTCAGCCTGCTGAACGCGTCGCCCGGTGTGCGAAAAACACCGACCACGTGTAAACGGCCAGCGCGGCCCAGATGAACAGGAAGGCGAGCAGTGTCGTTGTCGTGAACGGCTCGCCAAACCAGAACACCGCAATCAGGAACACGATTGTCGGCGCGATATATTGCATCATGCCGATGGTCGAGAGTTTCAGAAGCTTGGCGCCATTCGCGTAAAGCAGCAGCGGCCCCGCCGTGACCACGCCTGACAGAATCAGCAGCAAAGCATTGCCACCCCCAGCGCCGGCCAGGAAGTGCGATTGGCCCGTAGTGGCAAGCCAGGCAATGTAGCCCAGAGCAGGAATGCTGATGATCAGGACTTCCAGGAAAAAGCCCTGGTTCGGACCAACCGGCAGCGAGCGCTTGAACATTGCGTAAAAGCCCCAGCTCACGGCCAGAGCAACGGATACCCACGGCAGACCGCCCCGCTCCCATGTGAGGATCGCAACGGCCACAATGGCCAGACCGATGGCGACAAGCTGGGCGCGGGTCAGACGCTCGCCAAGAAACACTGCGGCGAGAAAAACGCTGAACAGCGGGTTTATGTAGTAGCCAAGCGCGGCCTCGACCGTGCGTCCGACGGAAATGGCCCAGACATAAACGCCCCAGTTTATCGAGATGATGGAGGCCGTGATGACGGCCATCGCCAATGTGCGCGGATTGGTCAGCGCGCCTTTGAGATCGCCGGTGCGGCCGAGCCATAAAAGAGCTGCGCCTGCAATCGGCACGGACCAAAGCGCGCGGTGGGCAACAACCTCAACCGCAGGAACATGGGACAATGCCTTCATGTAGATCGGCAGGAAGCCCCACAGAAAATAGGCGGCGAACGCAAGCGTAAAGCCACGCCTTGCGGTGTTTTCGGTTTCCATTGGAACGGCTGGGGGCATGGCTTGGCTGGACATACCTTGTCTATGAACCGCCACGCCGGGCAGGACCACTGAAAAGGTTTGATGCATAGTTCGCGGATTCTGAACCGATCATGCGGCAGGCGGCCGGGCGGAAACTTCCACCGGAGGCTTGCGCTTGAAGATCAGCGACGACGTGTAGACGATCAAGGCCGCCCAGATGAAGGCAAACGCGATCGCGCGGTGCCAGCCGAAAGGCTCGCCGAAGACGAACACGGCAAGCAGGAACAGCCCCGTCGGGACGATATACTGCATGATGCCAATCGTCGTGATGCGAAGCAGCTTGGCGCCAAAGCCGTATAAAAGCAGCGGCGCTGCAGTGGCCGGCCCGCAGATCAGCAGCAGAACCGTGTCCTGCATCCCGCCCGCGATGAAATGGCCCTTCCCTTCAGAGGCAAGCCAGATCAGATAAGGCAAAGCCACGATCATCAGGATTACTGTTTCGAGAAAGAACCCCTGGCTTGGGCCGATCGGCAGGGTTTTGCGCAGAAATCCGTAGGTCGCGAAGGAAAGCGCCAAAACGAGCGAAATCCATGGGAGCCCGCCGGTCTCGACGGAAACGAGCGCCACGCCGATTGCAGCCAGAATGATGGCCGCCAACTGCATGCGATCGAGCTTCTCACGCAGGATGATTGCGCCGATGGCGATGGTCACCAGCGGATTGATATAATAGCCCAGAGCGGCCTCGACCGTCCGGTTTTCAGCAATCGCCCAGACATACACGCCCCAGTTCACCGTGATCAGAATCGCCGTGATGCTTGCCATGGCAAGCGTTCTGGGAGACCGCAAGGCCGCCCGTATATCTGCGGTTCGACCTAACCAAACCAACACAGCCGCCGCGATTGGCACCGACCAGACCACGCGGTGGGCAATCACTTCCGTGGCGGGGATATGCGAAACCATTTTCATCAAAAGAGGAAACAGGAATCCCCAGATGAAATAGGCTATGCCCGCGAAAAGAAGGCCGCGGGGATCATCGCCCAAGGCGGGTGCGGATACTGGCTGACTGGTTGACATGGCGTGGCTATGCGCCGCCTCGGCGCATCAGGCCACGGACTTTCGCCGCTGGCTCACCCGCTTCCTGCCCCTGGCTCATTCCGCTGCCTCCAGCCCGGCAAGCTCGCGGTTCTTCATGAGCTTGAAGGTGATCGAGTCCATCAGAGCCTGGAAAGACGCGTCGATCACATTGTCTGAAACGCCAACGGTGTGCCAACGACTGCCCTGCCCGTCCTTCGATTCAATAAGGACGCGCGTGATCGCCTCGGTGCCGCCATTGAGGATACGGACCTTGTAATCGACCAGTTCCAGATCCAGGATCTCATGCTGAAATTTCCCAAGATCCTTGCGGAGCGCGATGTCGAGCGCATTGACGGGACCATTGCCCTCCGCGACCGACATCTTCTCCTCGCCGTCGACCAGAACCTTCACCACCGCCTCAGATACGGATTTGAGCTGGCCATTGGCGTCGTAGCGACGCTCGACCATGCAGCGGAAACTCGTGACGCCGAAGAAATCCGGAATATGGCCAAGCGTTTGGCGGGCTAACAGCTCGAAGCTGGCATCCGCACCTTCATAGGCATAGCCCTGCGCTTCCCGCTCCTTCACGAGTGCCACGAGCGTATCGAGCCGGGGATTGTCGCGAGCGACCTCGATGCCGCGCCGGTTCAGCTCGGCAAGGAAATTCGCTTTGCCTCCCTGATCCGACACCATCACGCGACGACGGTTACCGACCGTTTCCGGCGGAACATGCTCGTAGGTCTCAGGCTCCTTCAACAAGGCCGATGCATGAATGCCAGCCTTTGTCGCGAATGCAGATGCCCCGACATAAGGGGCCTGCGGGGCCGCGGCGCGATTCAGCAACTCGTCAAACGCATGCGACAGACGCGAAATGCCTGCCAGCGCCTGCCTTGTGACGCCTGTTTCGAAACGATCGGCATAAACGGGTTTCAGCATCAAGGTCGGGATCAGGG
>JAFAGL010000070.1 GCA_023422735.1 Pseudomonadota bacterium | reverse complement strand
GTGATGCGCCGTGCATTGGAAAGGCCGGGATAGGCCCGGCACGCGGCGATCAGCTCTTTCAGCGGAAACTTCTTGTTGATCGGGACCAGCAGGTCGCGCAGATCGTCGTTGACCGCATGCAGCGAGATCGCCAGCATGACGCCGATTTCCTCGCCGGTGCGATAGATTTCCGGCACGACGCCCGAGGTCGAAAGCGTGATGCGGCGCTTGGACAGGGACAGGCCCTCGCCATCAGCGGCGATCAACAGCGCCTTCTTGACCTCTTCGAAATTATAAAGCGGCTCGCCCATGCCCATCATGACGATATTGGTGATCTTGCGGCCATCTGCCGGGACGATCGCACCATCAGGCGTATCGCGATCCGGGAAATCCCCCAGCCGGTGGCGAGCGGTGATCAATTGCGCCAGAATTTCACCGGCAGTCAGGTTGCGTACCAGCTTCTGCGTGCCGGTGTGACAGAAGGTGCAGGTCAGCGTGCAGCCGACCTGGCTTGAAATGCACAGCGTGCCACGCCCTTCTTCGGGAATGTAAACGGTTTCGATCTCGACTGGCCGGCCCGCGCCGCGGGGCGGAAAGCGGAACAGCCATTTGCGCGTGCCGTCTTCCGAAATCTGTTCTTCGACAATTTCGGGCCGCGCAATGGAAAAGCGCGCATCGAGATTGGCGCGCAATTCCTTCGACACGTTGAACATGTCGGCAAATTCGCCCACGCCGCGCACATACATCCAGTGCCAAAGCTGCTGCGTGCGCATGCGGATCTGCTTTTGCGGCACGCCAGCCTCAGCCAGCGCTTCGCCCAGTTCCTCGCGTGACATGCCGATCAGCGAGGGCTTGCCGTCCAGCGGATGGATCGCCAGCGCAGGCTTTTTCGGCATGGGCTTTGCAGCAACGGGCATGTCGAGCACGGTGGTCATGAACAGCTCTGGCGGTTTCAAATGGAGGAATGGTCGCGTTCAATGCGCGAGCGGTGCCCTTAACATAGAAATTCCGGCGCGTCACCGCCAGGGCCGGAAACAGCGAAAAGGCCGGGCTTGAGCCCGGCCTTCGGATCTCGGTCAAACAGAAATGTTTATTTGCAGTTCTGAATGGAGCTCAGGGCGGCCGTAATGCCGCTCAGCGAGAATGTGTAGCTCGTATCGTTGCCACGTCCGGATTTCGCGGCAATCTTCATATCCGCGCCAGCGCGCATGGCTGCAACAAGCTGAGGCTCCTCGGCAGGATTTTCCATCCAGGCAGATTTGCCCCGCGTGAACATGGAAAAGCTCTTGTCGCCGACCCGCACCTGGACCTTGGAATTGGTCTGGAAGTCATAGGACGCGATGAATTGCGGCTCATAGGTCACGTTCTGACCCGGCTTCTGGCTGACGAAAAAGAAAATGTCGCCATGGTTGAGCGAGGGCGGCTGCTTGTCCTTGGGTACAGTCAGGACATAACAGACTTTGCCGTTATTGCCTTGATAGCTGTAGGTCCCCCAATCGCCGTGAACGCCGATCTTGGTCGCCGCCTGCGAAAAAGCCGGCGCAGCTGTCGCAAGAAGGGCAAGGCCGGTGAGTGTCGAGAGCAGTCCGCGCATCGTCTTGTTGATCTTCCTGTTCGTGCCTGAAGGGGCGACAGCTCAGAGATCGCTGCCGCAACCGCGATTGTTTCCGTTGTATTAATTCGGGGTTACCAAAGGATGAACCGTTGAAACCCGTCAGAAAAAGGAGATCGCAGCCAGTCCGGCGCAGTCTCCACCTTTCGCGCGTGAGAAGTGTGTCAACGCCGAGAAAAAGGCGAGAATTTGACTGAAAGCGCGCGAAGGGCGATCGCAACTTGGCGAACAGCTGTTGCTCGCTTAGTCCCATTCCTGCAATGCGCGCTTTGCGGCCTGTCGGTGCCGGGGCTTGATCTGACCGCGAATGGCACCGAGGGCTGCCGTCAGAACCGCGAGATCGTCTGTAAAACCAACACCGAGCAGCATGTCTGGTACGATGTCGAACGGCAAAACGAAATAAGCGAGCGCGGCCAACAGGATGCCGCGCGTGCGCAACGGTGTTTTGGGATCGAGTGCGCAGTAATAGCTGGCGACCACCTCGTCGGCGAAAGGTATATATCGCAGACCCCGACGCAGACTTTTCCAGAAACCCTCGCGCACACGCGTTTCGCGGCGCGCATTTTCACTGGCGCCGACCGGTTTCAGGATTTCGTCTGTGTTTACGCGCGCAATCATCGCCGCTCCTCAAATGCTCGCTGCATCAAGTGGGGAACGCGGAGAACAAGCGCAAGGTTCAGCTCAATCTCGCAAAATCGTGAAGACGCTCAGCCGTCGGCGAAAGCTTCCATGCGGTTTGCCATGTCGAAGTCGAGATCGGTCAACCCGTCGGCGTCATGGGTTGAAAGCGTCACCTCGACGGTCTTGTAGACATTGCGCCAGTCTGGATGGTGATCCATCTTTTCCGCCAAAAGCGCCACCCGCGTCATGAAGCCGAAGGCGGCGTTGAAATTGCGGAATGTGAAGCGACGCGTGATCGCGTCGCTTTCTTCGGAAAGCTGCCAGTCGGGAAGGCTGGCGAGTTTCTCGGCTATTTCGTCGATTGCGAGGGGTTCACGTGCCATGGCCGCTCATGCTCATGGATGTGCGCCGGCAAGCCACTCATCGGCGGAAAGCGATGTGCGTGGCGCGCGGGCGTCGAGCGGCCAGGCTTCCTCGACGATATAAGGGCCGCCGCCAACCGAATCTTTCGAAGACATCAGCACGAAACGTCCGACCTTGAAGGGTTGCGTGGCGAAGTTTCCACGTGTCGAAAGATAATGCGCAACATCATGCGTGCTGGCATTGCGCAGCCGGGCAAGCGTGACATGCGGTACGAATTTGCGCGGATCGGCGGCTAGACCGAGGCGCTGGCAGATCCGTTCGATTTCGCTTTGCAACTGCATGAGATCGCTTGAAGGCGCGACATTTGCGTAGATGGAATGCGGCTTCTTGGAGCCGAAAGCGCCAACACCGGATAGCTTCAGCGTGAAAGCAGGGCGGCGGATCCGGTCGAGCGCATTGGCGACCTCATCGGCGACATGACCTTCAATGTCGCCCAAAAATCGCAATGTAATGTGGTAATTCTCGACGTCGATCCATCTCGCTCCCGGCAAGCCGCCTCTCAGCAAGGAGAGGGATAAAGCGGCATCGCGGGGAACCTCTAGGGCGGTGAACAAGCGTGGCATCGAGGCCTCCCTGATTCGGTTCCGTCTAAGAATGAGCGGATCATTCTTTCCCGCATGCAGCAAGCAGAACTTGCAGGTTTTTGCTGCAATGCGGGGGTTGTCCTCAGTTCTCGCCGAGATCGCGCACCGCGTCCTCGATCACGGGCAGGGCGCGTTGCACCATCACATCCACGCCTTGCGGATTTGGGTGCATTCCGTCTTCGAGCGCCATGCCCGTCACCCCCGTCACGCCATCCAGAAAGAAAGGGATCAGCGGAACGTCATATTCCTCGGCTAGTTCGGGAAAGATCGCATTATAGCTTTCGCCATAGGCGGTGCCGAGATTTGGTGCCGCCATCATGCCCGCCAGCACGACCGGAATGTCGCGCTCGTTGAGTTGCTGCAGCATCTTGTCGAGATTGGCGCGGATTTGGGCGACCGGCAAACCGCGCAGCATGTCGTTGGCGCCAAGTTCGAGAATGACGAGTTCCGTGCCATCCGGCACCGACCAGTCGAGGCGTGAAAGACCGGCCGCTGTGGTGTCTCCCGAAACGCCGGCATTGGCGATGGTGACATCCAGTCCCTTGGCTTTCAGAGCGGCTTCGAGCTTGGCAGTAAAGGAATCGCCCGGCGCAAGCTGGTAGCCGGCCATGAGGCTGTCGCCGAAACCGACGATCTTCATCGGCTCTGCCCAGGCCGCAATTGTCGACAGGCTCAAACCCGCCGCCAATGCTGCGCTCGCGAAAAGGTGTTTTAAAGCCATGGCCTGCGCCCCATATGAAGAACTCGTTCCTGGGTTCTCGCCCCATCTCTCTTGCCGCATATAGGACTTCCTTATCGTGACAGAAGCCGTGATTGCGCTTTCCGACGTTTCCCTCACTCTCGGTCAGGGCGCATCGTCCGTCCATGTGCTTAAAGGCGTCAGCCTTGAAGTCCTGCGTGGCGAAACCGCTGGCATTGTCGGGCCTTCAGGGTCCGGCAAGTCCACGCTTTTGATGGTGGTCGCGGGGCTCGAAAAAGTCGACGGCGGGCAGGTTGCCATTGCCGGAAATGTGATCAACGGCATGAGCGAAGATCAGATCGCCGCCTTTCGCGGCAAGACGGTGGGCATCGTTTTCCAGTCCTTCCACCTGATCCCCAACATGACGGCGCTGGAAAATGTTGCCGTACCGCTTGAGCTTGCTGGTCATCCCGATCCGTTCGGGGTGGCCGAGCGCGAACTTGCAGCCGTCGGGTTGAAGGAGCGGGTGACGCATTATCCGGGCGAGTTGTCGGGCGGCGAACAGCAGCGCGTGGCGATTGCCCGTGCGCTTGCACCCGAGCCCGCGATCCTGATCGCCGACGAGCCAACCGGCAATCTCGATCAGGCGACCGGCAAGCAGATTGCGGATCTCCTGTTTGCAAAGGCGACCGAGCGCAACATGACGCTGATGCTGGTCACGCATGATCCATCGCTTGCCGCCCGTTGTTCGCGCCAGATCGCGATGCGATCGGGCCGGATCGAGGATGCCGTCCCCGTCGCGCCCGTCGCTGTTCCGGCGGAATAAAGCGAGATGCTGAGCGCCCGCGATTTTCGCCTCGCCCTTCGCTTTGCCCTGCGCGAAATGCGCGGCGGTTTGTCGGGCTTCCTCATTTTCATCGCCTGTATCGCACTCGGCGTCGGCGCCATCGGCGGCGTCAATTCGGTTGCCCGCGCCATCACGCTCGGCGTTGCCAATCAGGGCCAGACCCTGCTCGGCGCCGATATGCGCTTTGAGCTGAACCAGCGCGAAGCCAACCCGGAAGAACGCGCCTTTCTCGACAGTCTCGGCGAGGTCGCCGTCAGCGCCGGCATGCGCTCCATGGCCCGCCTTCCCGATGAAAGCGACCAGACGCTGGTGGAGCTGAAAGCCGTCGACGGGGCCTATCCGCTTTACGGCGAACTCAAGACCGAGCCCGCGCTTTCGCATGATGATCTCTTTGCCGAGCGCGACGGCGTCTACGGTGCGGCTGCGCCCAACATTCTGTTTCAGCGTCTCAACGTCAAGATCGGCGACCGTTTGCGCCTTGGTGCGCAGGAATTCGAGCTGCGGGCCGAAATCCTCGAAGAGCCGGATATGATCTCTGACGGCTTCGGCTTCGCGCCCCGTTTGATGACGTCGCTAGATGGCATGCGCGCTGCTGGCCTTGTTCAGCCCGGCAGCCTGATCGAGCACGCCTACAAGATCAAGCTGGCCCAAGGCGCCAGCGAAAGCGCCATCGAGGCCGCTCGCGCAAAGGCGACGGAAGATTTCAGCCAGGCCGGCTGGAGCATCCGTTCGCGCCTCAATGCCGCGCCTTCGCTGTCTTCCAATATCGAGCGTTTCTCGCAATTCCTGACGCTTGTCGGCCTGACCGCGCTCGTGGTCGGCGGCGTGGGCGTCGCAAATGCGGTGCGCGCTTATCTCGATGCCAAACGTCCGGTCATCGCGACCTTCAAGAGCCTTGGCGCATCCGGCGGCTTCGTTTTCGCGCTTTACCTGATCCAGATCCTTTTGATTGCTGCCATCGGCGTGGTTCTGGGCCTCGGCATCGCGGTCATCATGCCCTTTGCCGCGAGTGCTGCGCTGGCCGAAGTGCTGCCGGTTCCAAGCGAAGGCGGCATTTATCCCGGCGCGCTCGCGCTTGGGGCGATCTTCGGCATTCTGGTGACGCTGGTTTTCGCGCTTTTGCCTCTCGGTCGCGCCCGCGATATTCCAGCCACCGCCTTGTTTCGCGAGATGGGCTTCGAGCAGAGAGGCTGGCCGCGTCTGATCTATGTCGCCGCTGCCGCCCTCATCGCGCTTGCCCTTGGCGGGCTGGCGATCTGGCTGTCGTTCGACCGGCGCGTTGCCGTGACCTTCATTGCCGCGATGATCTTTTCCTTCCTCGTCCTGCGCGGCGTCGGTGCCTTGGTGCAGATGCTTGCGAAACGCGCGCCGCGTGTGCGCTCAACCGCGCTGCGGCTCGCCATCGGCAATATCCACCGCCCCGGCGCGCTGACGCCATCGGTTGTCCTGTCGCTTGGCCTGGGGCTGACGCTTCTCGTCACGCTCGCTTTGATCGACGGAAATCTGCGCCGCGAAATCACCGGCAACCTGCCAGAACGCGCGCCGAATTTCTTTTTCGTCGACATTCAAAGCACCGAGATCGACCGCTTCGCCTCCCTTGTCGAAGGGCTTGCGCCCGATGGCAAGCTGGTACGCGTGCCGATGCTGCGCGGCCGCATCATGCAGTTGAACGGCGTGGATGTGCAGAAGATCGACGTGCCACCGGAAGGCGCATGGGTGCTGCGGGGCGATCGCGGTATCACTTATTCGCAGAACATTCCGGAAAACGGCACGCTGGCGGAAGGCGAATGGTGGCCGGCCGATTATTCGGGCGAACCATTGGTGTCCTTTGCCGCGCAGGAAGCGCGCGAGCTCGGGCTGAAGCTTGGCGACAGCATCACCGTCAATGTGCTCGGCCGCGAAATCACCGCCCGCATATCGAGCCTGCGCGAGGTGCAGTGGGAATCGCTTGGCATCAATTTCGTGATGATCTTCTCGCCCAACACATTTGCAGGCGCGCCGCATGCCTATCTCGCGACGCTCATGGAAACATCGGCCACCAATGCCGATGAAGCCCGCATCCTCAACGAGGTGACGCGCAATTTCCCGGGCGTGACATCCGTGCGCGTGAAGGAAGCGCTGGACATCGTGAACAAGCTTGTCGGCCAGCTCGGCACCGCGATCCGTGCCGCCGCCGCTGTCGCTCTCATCGCCTCGGTGCTCGTTCTGGCCGGTGCGCTTGCAGCCGGAAACAGGGCGCGCACACATGATGCTGTCGTGTTGAAAACGCTTGGTGCGACACGGCGAACCCTTATCACGGCCTTCAGTCTCGAATATCTGCTGATTGGCCTCGCCACGGCGATCTTCGCGCTTGCAGCCGGTGGCGTCGCCGCCTGGTTCGTGATCGCCGAGATCATGAAGCTGCCCTGGCGTTTCCTGCCCGACGTCGCCGCATCCACCATCCTGCTGGCTCTGGTCCTGACGGTTGGCATCGGCCTGATAGGTACCTGGCGCGTGCTCGGTCAGAAGGCCGCACCTGTGCTGCGGACTTTGTGATATGATGGTAATGATTGACAGATAGGCTCGGCTCGGCCACCTGAGCGTCAAACAATGAGGCTTCGGCCATGACTGATTATCTTTCCGCTCCTTTCCCCCGCCGCATCTCTGTCGGCGTGCCCGTGGGCAATGTCCTTGTCGGTGGTGGCGCGCCGGTTGTCGTTCAGTCGATGACCAACACGGATACCGCCGATATTGACGGTACGGTCGCGCAGGTTGCCGCCTTGTCGCGCGCCGGGTCGGAGATTGTGCGCATCACGGTCGACCGTGATGAAAGTGCTGCTGCCGTTCCGCGCATTCGCGACCGGCTGGCACGGCTTGGCCTTGATGTGCCGTTGGTGGGGGATTTCCATTATATCGGCCACAAACTGCTGGCCGATCATCCTGATTGTGCCGAGGCACTGGCGAAATATCGCATCAATCCGGGCAATGTCGGCTTCAAGGACAAAAAGGACAAGCAGTTCGGCGCCATC
>JAFAGL010000057.1 GCA_023422735.1 Pseudomonadota bacterium | reverse complement strand
GGCTATGTGCGCTTCGATCCGATCACATATGAAGACTTTCTGCCCGTGAGTGCCGCTGGCATCTTCCAGTCCAATCTGGGTGACGACGCCGCGCAGGAATTCCAGGCCAGTCCGAACCAGGTTCGCTTCGAAGCCGATCTGGGGGCATCTGTACTGAACGAGTTCGAACATTATGCGGCGATCGAGCAGGCGTCAGCCGATGCCGTTCTGGCAGCATTCGGCAAGTTGCAGGCTGCGGAATAAAGATTGCAGATGCTGGCTGAAAAACATGGGCAAGCCCTTGCCGAATTGATCGGCAAGGAGAATGTCCTGACCGATGCTTCCGACTTCGCGTTTTACCAAAGCGGAGCGCGCTATGACGAGGGCAAGGCGGCGCTGGTTTTGCGCCCGCGCACAACCGAACAGGCTTCAGCCGCAGTCGCCTATTGTGTGCGAAATACGCTGCCGCTCGTAGCGCAATCGGGGAATACCGGGGTTGTTTCGGGCTCAACGCCCGATGCGAGTGGCGAGCAGATCATCCTCAGCGTTGATCGGCTTACCGACGTGTTTGAACTTGATATCGAAAACCGCTCTCTGCGCGTCAGCGCAGGCTTTCGGTTGTCGGATGTGAATGCCCGGCTCGAAGAGCATGGCTTGCAGTTCCCCATTGATCTTGGGGCCGATCCGCGCATCGGCGGCATGGTTTCCACCAATACCGGCGGGTCGCGCTTTCTGAAATTCGGCGATGTGCGGCGCAATGTGCTTGGGCTGAAGGTCGTCCTGGCGGACGAAAACGGGACGGTTCTCGATCTCGGGTCTGGTTTGCGCAAGAACAATACGGGCGTGGACTGGAAGCATATCTTCATTGGAACATGCGGCGCTTTCGGCATTGTGACAGAATGCGAGCTGACGCTGCAAGCGATACCGCGACAGGTGGCGACTTCGCTTCTGGTCCCGCGCGACGGTACGGCGATCATGCCGCTGCTGGCCGAAATGGAACGGCGGCTGGGCGCTTACCTTTCTGCCTTCGAAGGCATGTCGAAAAACGCCATTGAAGCTGCTCTCGCGCATGTTCCGTCACTCCGCAACCCATTTCAAAACGGGGTCGTGCCAGACTATGTGATCTTGACCGAGATCAGCCGGGATTGGGATCCGCGCGAAGGTGAACAATCGCTGGATGCTGTTTTAGAATCCGTGCTGGCTGAAATCTGGGCGTTGCAAGACGCCCCCTTGTCCGACGCTTTCGTCGGTCCCTATCAGGAAGTCTGGGCATTGCGTCACGCCTTGTCGGAAGGCGTGCGTCAGCGCGGGCGACTTGTCGCCTTCGACCTCAGCTTCCGTCGCCAGGATGTGATCGCGTTCTGCGATTGGATGAAAATCAATCTGCCAGGCGCGTTTCCGGGCGTTGTTATCTGCGATTTCGGCCATGTGGGCGATGGCGGCGTGCACTTCAATCTGGTTTTCGACAACCCCGCAGCCTGCGATGCGCAAAAGGAGAAAGCCCTGCGCAGCTGGGTTTATGGTGTCGCGGTCGAGCAATTCGGCGGAAGCTTTTCTGCCGAACATGGCATCGGCCGCAAAAATCAGGCGACGTATGACCGTTATGCGGATCCATTGATCGTCGCGATAGCCGACAGGCTGAAATCCATCACCTCACCGGGCAAGCTGGGCGTCGCCCGCTTTGGTTCACCGGCAAACAGTTAAAAGGGAAGATTTTCATGGATACGCAGAATACCGGCAAAAGCGTTGCGGCCGAAACACAGGCTCTGCTTGGAAAAATCGGCGTCGACACAAAGGCGTATCAAGGTGGAACGATGGCGTCTTTCACCCCGGTGACGGGTGAAAAGATCGCCGATCTCCCGGTCCACAGCGCCGAGGATGCAGCGGCCATCATCGACCGCGCCGCGGATGCGTTCAAGGAATGGCGTCTTGTGCCTGCCCCTAAGCGGGGCGAGTTGATCCGCCTTCTGGGCGAAGAGCTGCGTGCATCCAAGGAAGATCTTGGCCGCCTCGTGTCCATCGAAGCTGGCAAGATCACCTCGGAAGGTCTGGGCGAAGTCCAGGAAATGATCGACATCTGCGATTTTGCAGTCGGTCTTTCGCGCCAGCTCTACGGTTTGACGATCGCCACCGAACGTCCCGGTCACCGCATGATGGAAACCTGGCATCCGCTGGGTGTGGTTGGCGTGATCTCGGCCTTCAATTTTCCTGTTGCCGTCTGGTCATGGAACACGGCATTGGCAATCGTTGCCGGCAATGCCGTGGTCTGGAAACCTTCTGAAAAGACCCCGCTGACTGCCCTTGCCTGCCAGGCGATCTTTGACCGCGCGCTGAAGCGGTTTGGCGATGCGCCAAAGGAGATTTCGCAGGTGCTGGTGGGCGATCGCACGATCGGCGAGGCGCTTGTCGACAATCCCAAGGTCGCGCTTGTATCCGCAACCGGTTCCACCCGCATGGGGCGCGAAGTCGGGCCGCGTCTGGCAAAGCGTTTCGCACGCCAGATCCTTGAGTTGGGCGGCAACAATGCCGGCATCGTTTGCCCGTCCGCAGATCTCGACATGGCCCTGCGCGCCATTGCCTTCGGCGCGATGGGAACGGCAGGCCAGCGTTGCACCACACTGCGTCGCCTTTTCGTCCATGCTGATGTTTACGACCAGCTCGTGCCACGCCTGAAGAAGGCTTACGAGAGTGTTTCCGTCGGCAGCCCGCTCGAAA